>NZ_RZSV01000264.1:0-6952 GCF_004023205.1 Mesorhizobium sp. M1A.F.Ca.IN.020.03.2.1
ATCAGGAGATGCCTAACCTGATCCGCGGTGGCCATCTCTATATGGCCGTGCCGCCGCTCTATTCGATCCGTCAGGGCGGTAAGGTGGCCTATGCACGTGACGACGCGCACAAGGACGAATTGCTGCGCACCGAATTCACCGGGCGCGGCAAAGTCGAGATCGGCCGCTTCAAGGGCCTTGGCGAGATGATGGCCTCGCAGCTCAAGGAAACCACGATGGACCCGAGGAAGCGCACGCTTCTCAGGGTCGACGTGATCGATGCCGAGCAGGCGACCAAGGACGCCGTCGACGCGCTGATGGGCACCAAGCCCGAGGCCCGCTTCCGCTTCATCCAGGAACGTGCCGAATTCGCCGAGGCCGACGTGCTGGATATCTGAACGCGGACTGGTCCATAACAGGCTCCGGCACGGAGACTTGCATGTGACCTGGACGCGGCTGAAGGATCTAGCCGGGACACCGTTAAGTCAGCTGACCCAGCCGACGCGCTCGGACTGGATCTTCGCCCTGCGCACGGTTTCTGCCGGGCTGATCGCGCTGCTTGCCGCTTACGCCTTAAAGCTCGATCATCCGCAATGGGCGATGATGACGGTGTTCATCGTCGCGCAGCCGGTCGCCGGCATGGTGCTGGCGAAAGGCTTCTACCGCCTGCTCGGTACGCTGGCCGGCGGCCTGGCGGCGATCGGCATCACATCGCTGTTCGGCACCAATCCCTGGCTCTTGGTGACGGTGCTGGCACTATGGATCGGCGTCAGCACCCTCGTTTCCTCGCTGCTGCGCAATCCGGAAGCCTATGGCGCCGCCCTTGCCGGCTATACAGCGATGATCATCAGTCTGCCGGCATTCGGGCAGGCGCATCTCGTCGTCGATCTCGCTGTCGCGCGCTGCGCCGAAATTGTGCTCGGCATCGTCTGCGCCGGCGTCACCAGCCGGCTGATCCTGCCGAAGCTCGCGGCGGACGCCATCATCTCCAGGCTGAAACGCAGCATTCTCGATCTCGCCGACTACGCCTCAGGCGCCTTTTCCGACGGCGATCCGGCCGGTCTTGCCGCTCTCCAGCGCAAGCTGATCACCGATGCCCAGACACTTGCCGAAATGCGCACCTATGCGCGCCTCGAAGCGCCGAGCTTCGCGACCCGCGCCCATCCGGTCCGGCGCACGATCGGACAGCTCCTGTGGGCGCTCTCGGCGGCCCGCGCGCTGCATACCCATGCCGCGCCGGAGAATGCGACGCTCATCCCTGTTCGCAGCGAGTTGAAGGCAATCGTCGGGGAACTCGCTACGACGCGCGACGCGTTGGACGACACCGGCCCATGGGTGGCCCGGCTCGAGGCAATCGCGATCAGGGCAAGAGAAACGGCGCCGGTGGCCACCGATCCCGGTGAAGACAAGGTCGGCACCATCACCCGCCTCACCATTGCCGCCGATTTCGCGGAGGCGCTGAAGCAGGTGATGCGCGGCTTGGATGCGCTTCGCTCGCCGGTTTCCCGAACGTCTCGTGAGCGGCAGCAGCCGGCCCTGGTCGTGCACCGCGACTATCATGCGGCCTGGCGCAATGCGGTGCGCGCCGCGCTCGCCACGCTTCTGGTGGCCGCCTTCTGGCTGACCACCAAATGGTCGGAGGCGGCGGGCACCGTCATTCTCGTCGCCGTCGTCTCCAGCCTGTTCGCGGCACGTCCCGATCCGGTTCAGTCGGCCTGGGGCTTCTTCACCGGAACGCTCCTCGCTTTGCCTTTCGCTTTCCTCGTCGGCCAGATCGCAATGCCGGCGCTGCCCGGCTTCGGCTGGTTCACCCTCTTTGTCGTGCCGATCCTGGTGCCGGCAGCGCTCGGCATGGCCAATCCGCGGCATGTCGGCGTGGCCACCGCCTTCGCCATCAATTTCCTGGCTTTCCTCAGCCCGCACCAGATGATGACCTATGATCCCGGCCCGTTCTTCGCCGGATCGGCATCGATCCTGGTCGGCATCCTGATCGCCATCGGCGTCTTCATCGTCGTTCTGCCGGCCAATCCCTGGGCCACTGTTGAGCGCATCTCGACGGCGATGCGCGAGGACCTGGCGCGCCTTTGCCTGCATGAGCGCGTCCCCAGGCGTTCGGCCTTCGAAAGCCTGGTCTATGACCGGATCAACCAGTTGATGCCGCAACTGCAGCAGACCGGGAGGAAAGGCGACCCTATTCTTGGCGGCAGCATTGCCGCCGTGACCGTCGGCCTCGAAGTGCTCCGGCTGCGCCAGGCGCAACTGAACTCCGCCGTTCCACGCGAGACGGTGGAGTCGATCGGCAACTTCCTGCGCGGCTTGGCGCGGGAATTGCTGTTCGGGAGGCATGGCGAGCCGCAGACCTCGACCATCGCCGTGGCGCGGGAATATGCGGCGAGCATCGCCGGTCGCAGCGACCGGCCGGAAATGCTTCAGGTCGCGGCCTCACTGCGCATCATCGCTGCCGCGATGCAGGATTATCCGGATTTTTTCGCGAAGGGGCACCCTTAGACGGGCCGGGCCGGGATACGTGAGCATCGAGCAGGAAGCTGCCATTTGCAGTCCGGCCACACCTGATACCGACATGCGCTAGGCGGCGGCAATTGCCAGCGCATGCCCGCGCGCGTTCTCACGCAGCGCGTCGAGATGGATCGACTTCACCAGTCCGGCGAGATCGCCCTCGGCCGATTGCCCGCCGAGTTCCTTCAACATCAGCCAGCTCACCTCCTGCACGCCGGCGACACGCTTGCCGTTGGCGACCTCGCGCCAGATCTTCAGCGCGCACAGGATGATGCCGTGCGTGACGGCGGCGAGGCCTGCGCTGCGGAACAGCGCCTGCAGCGCAACGTCGTGCCCGCCGGCCAGCAACGCCCTCACCCGCTGCTCGGATTGTTGGGCAAGCGCCACCAGGGCCGAGCCGAAGAAGTCGACCTTGCCATGCGCGACGGTGCGGATGATGAAGCTCGCGGTGAGATCGCCGCGCAGTCTGAGATGCTCGATCAGCGCGGCGTGCTCCTCGGCGCGGGTGCCCTCGATCAGCGTCACCGAAGCCTTCACGCAGGCGTCGCGCATCACGCGGTCTGCCCGTGCCGCTCCCATCAGTGCCAGCACCAGCGGCGATCCCTTCAGCGTCTCGCCGAGCTTGACCAGAAGCATGTGCCGGCAGTCGGCGGGAAGCCGCGCGTCGGCGATCAGCGCCTCACGCACGAGCGGCAGGTGGCCGTGCCGTTCGGCCATGCGGCGGAAACTCAGCGATGCAATATCGGCGCCGCTGTTGGCGATCAGCGTGGCGCAGGCTTCCGGCTCGCCGATCTCGGCGATGGCTGCCGCCAGCGACATCGAGACGACCGGACGGTTGGCTATCAGCTTTTGGGTGGCCTTCTGGCCGCAGGCGACGCGGTCGATGAGATCGGCATCGGTAAGCAAAGGCGAACGCGCCAGCACCAGCGCCGCCACTTCCGGCTGGTCGGAAGCGAGTGCTGCGATCACCTGCGGCGGGGCGTGATGGCTCATCGACAGCGCTTCGGCGAGCGCCTGCCGGACCTTGGCGGAAACGTCGTCGAGCAGCAGCGTGAGCGCCGCCTCGGCGGCGCAGCGATCCTCGAACGGCAGGTCGGAATTGATGTAGGCGCGGGCCAGCGCGCTCGCGGCGGCGGCGCGCTCGGAAACCCTTGCCTTATCGATCCACTTTAGAAAATGCGAAACAACCATGCCGATCAGCTACGCCCTTGCCGAAACGTTTCGGCCCCGTTGGGAACGGTAAGCTGAAAATGGTTTACGAACGGTTCACCATGTTTCTTAACCGGCTTGATGGCTTTGCAACCAACGCCTATCAAACAGGAATAGCGGAGGAGATCGACCATGGCCGGGCTTTATCTGGAGGAGTTCGTCGCCGGCCGCGTCTTCCGGCACACGCTGCGCAAGACCGTCACCGAAAGCGACAACATGCTGTTCTCGGTGATGACGCTGAACCCGCAGCCGCTCCACATCGACTTCGACTTCGCCGCGAAGAGCGAATGGGGCAAGCCCTTGGTCAATTCGCTGTTCACGCTCGGCCTGATGATCGGCATCTCGGTGAACGATATCACCGTCGGCACCACTGTCGCCAATCTCGGCATGAAGGAGACCGTCTTCCCGCACCCGGTTTTCCACGGCGACACCATTCGCGTCGAGACGACGGTCGTTTCGGTGCGCGAGTCCAGGTCGAAGCCCGATCGCGGCATCGTCGAATTCGAGCACCGCGCCTATAATCAGAACGATGTTCTTGTCGCCAAATGCACGAGGCAGGCGATGATGATGAAGAAGGCGTCCTGATGCGCTCGCTGCTCTTCGTGCCGGGCGATTCCGAGCGCAAGCTGGAAAAGGGCTTTGGCGCCGGCGCCGACGTGGTCATCGTCGACCTTGAGGATTCGGTCGCCGCCGGCAACAAGGCGGCCGCCCGCAAAGTCGCGGCGAACCTCATCGCCGGCCACCGACAGCAGACCAGCTCCGACATCTACGTACGCGTCAACGATCTGTCGACCGGCCTGACCGACGATGATCTTGCGGCGCTCGTCCCGGTGAAACCCGACGGCATCATGCTGCCGAAGTCGAACAGCGGACAGGATGTCCAGCAGCTCGCGGCCAAGCTTCGGGTGCACGAGGCCGAAAGCGGCTTGCCGGATGGCGGCATAAAGATCCTGCCGATCATCACCGAAACCGCATCCGGCCTGCTGGCTGCCGCGAGCTACGCCGGAGCGAGCAGCCGGCTTGCCGGACTTACCTGGGGCGCAGAAGATCTGTCGGCCGCAATCGGCGCGCGTTCGGCGCGCGACGAGAGCGGCCGCTACACCGACGTCTTCCGCCTGGCGCGCGCGACGACCATCCTGGCGGCCGGAGCGGCGGAAATCGCCGCGATCGATACCGTCTTTCCGGATTTCCGCGACATGGCCGGTTTCGAAGCCGAATGCAGAGAGGCCGAGCGCGACGGCTTTACCGGCAAGATGGCGATCCATCCAGCGCAGGTGCCGGTCATCAACACCGCCTTCACGCCCTCGCCGGAAGCGGTCGAACGATCGCGGGCGATCGTCGACGCCTTCGCGGCGGCGGGAAATCCGGGCGTCGTCGGCATCGACGGCAAGATGTATGATCGGCCGCACCTACGGCTTGCGGAGCGGCTGCTGGCACGCGCGAGAGCGGCGGGACTTTCAGCCTGAACCGCCAATTGCCAGACAA
Organism: Mesorhizobium sp. M1A.F.Ca.IN.020.03.2.1; assembly: GCF_004023205.1. NCBI lineage: Bacteria > Pseudomonadati > Pseudomonadota > Alphaproteobacteria > Hyphomicrobiales > Phyllobacteriaceae > Mesorhizobium > Mesorhizobium sp. M1A.F.Ca.IN.020.03.2.1. The sequence goes on from NZ_RZSV01000264.1 coordinate 5,191, forward strand.
TGGGGATCAGTTTGTAGCGGACGTGAGCCGTGTAGCCCTTTCGGTTAATCCTTGCTCCAGCGCGGCCGCCGCATCGAGAAAATCTCGTTCACGCTGGCATAGTCCATATAGCCGAGCCGGGCGACATTGCCGGCCCTGACGATGTCGAACAGGCCGTCCCTGAGATAAGCATCGTCGATGTGGACCCCGACGACCTCGCCGGCGACGACGATGGCGCTGGTCTCGGCGCCATCCAGTGCCCGCGGCCGAAATATCTCGGTCACCTTGCATTCGAGGGCGGCGGGCGCTTCCGCCACGCGCGGCGGCGCGACGAGGCGCGACGGCGCCATGGCGAGATCGGCATAGGCGAACTCGCTGACGCCGCGCGGCGCATCGACGGCGGTGCGGTTCATCTTCTCGGCAAGCTTGCGGCTGACGAGATTGGCGACGAATTCGCCGGTTTCTTCAGCGAAGGTGGCGCTGTCCTTCGCGCCTTCGGATGAGAACCAGACGATGAAAGGCCGCGTCGAAAAGGCATTGAAGAAGGAATAGGGCGCCAGGTTGATCTCACCGGCCTTGTTCAATGTCGAGATCCATCCGATCGGGCGGGGTGCAACGATCGCCTTCGACGGATCGTGCGGCAGGCCGTGCCCCTTGGATGGCTCGTAGAACATCTCAGCCGGCCCACGGCCCGGCATAATCGGCATAGAGCTTCGCCGGATCGGGTCGGGGCCGCTCCGGCGCCGGTCCCTGGTACGAGCCGATATGGACGAAGCCGATGACGCGCTCCTGCGGCGACAGCCCGAGGATCGCCCTGCCCTCCGCAACGTCGGAATACCAGTTGCTGATCATGTTCGTGCCATAGCCCAGCGCGTTGGCCGCGATCATCAGATTCATAGCCGCCATTCCACCCGACAGGAACATCTCCCATTGCGGGATCTTTGGGTTCTCCCGCGGCACGGAGACTACGCCGATCACCAGCGGGGCGCGCGAGAAGCGCGCCAGTTCCTGGTTGCGGCGCCCCTCCGGCAACGGTCCTTCGCGCTGCTCGGCAAGCGCCGCGAGCTTCTTGCCGATCTCGACCCGCGACTCGCCGCGGTAGACGATAAACCGCCATGGCTCGAGGCGGCCATGGTCTGGCACCCGCGACGCCGCGGCGATCATCGTGGCGATTTCCGCATCGCTCGGCGCCGGCTCCTTGAGGTCCGGAATCGGCGCTGAACTGCGGGTCAGCAGGAAGTCGATGATCGGCGACGCCATGGGCGCAAGTCTCCTAGCATTCGATTTTGAGCTGAAGCGCGCCATCGGGAGATCGGGCGGCTCGGGCAATGGCGCAATTATACGCCGGATAAAGAGCCCTGGCGGAGGGCGGCAGGCTCTTGAGCCTTGAAATTGCCACCGCCTTGGGCTTCAACGCAAGGCATGTTTGAGGGGACTCTGCGCCTTTTCGTGGTCGGGCTCATCGCCGCGTTGCTTGCGGTGCCGGTTTCGTTCGCGCTGGCCCAGAACGCCAACGATGTCGGCAATATCAAGTTGCCGGGCATTTCGAGCTATGCGACGCCGAAGAGCGAGCGGTCGCTGGCGCTTGGCAGCGGCGGAGCGATCACCCTTTCTGCGCAACTGACCGACAAGGGCGCCGACATCACCCGCGGCATCGTCTGGCGCGTCTTCAAGCCGGAACCGGCCAGCGACGGCAAGCTGCCGATGGTCGCGTCCGCGCATGGCGGCACGGCGGTGTTCCAGCTCGACCCCGGCAGCTACCTGGTCCACGCCTCTTACGGAC
>NZ_RZSV01000265.1:0-6937 GCF_004023205.1 Mesorhizobium sp. M1A.F.Ca.IN.020.03.2.1
GCCTGCTGCATCGGCACCAAGAGCGGGTGCCGATGCAGCAGGCCGCGCGCGTTGGCGGTCTCGACCACCGGCGCGCCGAGCGCTTCGGCGAAGCGTGTCAGCGCCGCGTCCGCTTTCTTGGCACCGCCACCGGCAAGAATCAGCGGACGGCGAGCCGCCTTGATCAACCTCGCAGCCTCGGCAACAGCCGCCGCGTCCGGAGCGGGCGGCGCGGCGTTGCCGAGCACCGGCGCGAGCCCCTCGGCGGGCTTCACCATGACGTTTGTCGGGATCTCGATGTGAACCGGACCCGGCCGCGACGAGGAGAAGACGGCGAAGGCGCGGGCGAGCGCACCCGGCAGTTCCTCGGCCTCGGTGACACGCTCGGAAGACAGCGCCACCTTCTCCATCATGCCGCGCTGGTCCGGCAGTTCGTGCAGGAAGCCCAAACCCTTGCCGAGCGTATCGGTGGCATTGACACCGGAGATCACCAGCATCGGCACCGAATCGGCGCGCGCCTGGCCCATCGCGGTGATGGTGTTGGTGAGGCCGGGTCCGGTGATGACGAAAGCCACGCCCGGCCGGCCGCCGGCGCGGGCGTAGCCGTCGGCCATGAAGCCGGCGCCCTGCTCGTGGCGCGGCGTGATGTGGCGGATCTTCGAACGCGCCAGGCCGCGATAAAGCTCGACCGTATGCACGCCCGGAATGCCGAAGACGGTGTCGACGCCATGCGCCTCGAGCAAGGTTATGAGCGCTTCGCCGAGCGTGGTCATTGGTTTTCTCCCTTTGGAGAGGATCACTGTTAACGGAAACAGTGATTTGCTCTATCTCTTTGTTTGTTACGCAATTCCGGACGGGAAACCGCTTCTCACCTTTTCCTGGAATTGCTCTAGACCGTGATGGCGTTTCGTTGAATTGCCATACCGATCTAACCTTTGTTGAGCATGATCTTTCTCCGAAAACCGGGTCCTACTTTTCGGAATCATGCTTCAGCGGCGCGAGGCCGAGTTCGGCCTCGACAGCCTTGATGCCAATCGCCGCCAATTCGCCGGGCGAGAACATCTCACTGGCCAGGCAGCCTTCGATCCAAAGCCCGTCGATGATCGCATTGATGGCGATGGCATGACGGCGCAGCTGACTTGCGTCCGGTTCGCGCTGTTCGGCGGCGAGCACCTCGGCCACGACCGCTTCCACCTCGTTGCGAAAGCCAAGATAGCCTTCGCGGTGAGCGCGGGCGAGCGTCGGATCCGCGCTCGCACGGCCGATGAACGTCGCCCAGAGCGAAAACACCCGTTGGTCGATGATCGGCGCGCTGAGATTGGCGGTGACGAAAGCTGCAAGGCGTTGGCGAGGCGACGCCTCTTCCATGACCAATGCCGCTTTCGCCTGCTCGGTCATGCGGCCGACCAGCGCCGTATAGGCCCCCTGCAGCAATTCTTCCTTGCCGGGGAAATAGTGCCGGATCAGGCCGGCGGTGACGCCGGCACGCAATGCGATGGTGCGCAAAGTGGCGCCCTGCAGGCCATATTCCGCCACGCAGTCCAGAGTCGCTTCGATCAGATCCTGCCGCCGCCGCTCCTCGCCCTCGCGACGGAACTTGCGGCGCGCAGTCATCGGCGCAGGATCGGCCGTGTCAGGCATGTCGGCCCGCCTTCACAGGCGATACAGAGCGCGTCCGCCTCGAAAATCTCAACCGTGCAGCCGGCGGCCTCCATCGCGGCTTTGGTCTTGGGAAAGCCCGCAACGGCAATGACCTTGTGCGGGCTGGTCGGCAGCACGTTCAGGCTGAGGCCGTTGGAAGCGGCGAATTCTCCGGCGTCGCCTTCGACCAGCCTGATGCCGCGCGCCTTCAGCATCTGATAGAACGGGGCCGGCAAAAGCGGCGAATAGACCAGCGCGAGATCGTCGGCCAGCGGGCTGATCACCGACATCAGATGCAGGCACGCCTCTTCACCCTGCCACAGCGGCAGATCAAAACCGTAGACGGAAATACCCAGCGGCGTCAGCAGGTTCGAAACCTGCTGGATGCCTTCCTGGTTGGAGCGGACCCCGCGCCCGATCGCCAGCGTGCGGGCATCCACCCATACGCAATCACCGCCTTCGACCTGGCCAGGAGCCTCGACGCGGCCGAGGATCGGAATACCCAGCCCTCTATAGGTTTCCTCATGCAGGGAGGCCTCCCTGGCGCGCAATGGCTTGCCCATCGAGAGGATCAGCGCACCGTGCTCGGTCATCAGCGATGGGTCGTGCGTGAACACCGAATCCGAAAGGCCGTCCGCCTTGTCCTCGATCCATTCGATTTCGGCGCCGGAAGCGGCTACCAGTTCAGCAAGGGCCGCGTGCTGTGACGCTGCCTTCGCCGGGTTGAACCCCGGGCCATAGTGCCATTGAGTTCTGTCGGCGTTGCGCATGGCGTTCGCCGCCGACCGCATGAGCACGCGCCGCAGCGGCGCCGCCATGGATTGTGATCCGAAAGCGCTCATCAATGCCCTTTTAAGATGAAAAAAACCGAAAAAATTTCATGAAAGGCTATTTATACACTTGCGCAACAAGGTCGCAAGTGCCGTAATGAACGGGATTGACGGGCTCGCGCTGCCGGGTCCATGCTGAAGTGAGGAGCGGGACAGTACAGCGTATGTTGATGAGCCGGATGGACGTTCGACGAACTGCCGTCGCCCCTATTGAGGTTACCCGGTGAGCGCGGTGGAAGCCGCCGCAGTCCCAGCCGGCCAAGCGCAGAGCGGCGCCGCCGAAGCCATCCATGTCGAGAACCTGCACAAGAAGTTCGGCCAGTTGCATGTGCTGAAGGGCGTTTCGCTGTCGGCGCGCGACGGCGAGGTGATCGCCATCATCGGCGGCTCGGGCTCCGGCAAGTCGACGCTGCTGCGCTGCATCAACTGCCTGGAAAACCCGACCAGCGGCATCATCCGTGTCAATGGCGAGGAGATCAAGCTGAAGGCCGACAGCCACGGCCATACGGTTCCTGCCGACCGCAAGCAGATCGAGCGCATCCGCTCGAGACTCGGCATGGTGTTCCAAAACTTCAACCTGTGGAGCCACATGACGCTGATCGAGAACGTCATCGAGGTTCCGGTGCACGTGCTCGGCGTCAAGCGCGACGAGGCGATCGCCCAGGCCGAGAAGCTGCTCGCCCGGGTCGGGCTGGCGGAGAAGCGCGACGTCTACCCGGCATTCCTGTCGGGCGGCCAGCAGCAGCGCGCCGCGATCGCCAGGGCGCTGGCGATCAATCCGCGCGTCATGCTGTTCGACGAGCCGACCTCCGCGCTCGATCCGGAACTGGTCGGCGAGGTGCTGAAGGTGATCGGCGACCTGGCGCGCGAGGGGCGCACCATGGTGCTGGTGACGCATGAAATGAAATTCGCCCGCGAGGTCGCGACCCATGTCGTGTACCTCTACAACGGGCTGGTCGAGGAAGAAGGCCCGCCGGAACAGCTGTTCGGCGCGCCGAAATCCGAAAGGCTCAAGCAATTCCTCCGCAATGTCGGCTAGGGCCGGCGTCAAGCGGAGCGAAAACCGGGAACGACAACAAACTGGGAGTCCTGAAATGAAGACTGTTCTCAAGACCTTCGCCGCGGCGCTGCTGTTCGGCGTCGCCGCGATGGGCGTGGCCAAGGCCGATCAGGTCAAGATCGGCGTCGCCGCCGAGCCCTATCCGCCGTTCACCTCGCCGGACGCGACGGGCAAGTGGGTCGGCTGGGAGATCGATTTCATCGACGCCGTCTGCGCCGAGGAGAAGCTCGACTGCGTCATCACGCCCGTTGCCTGGGACGGCATCATTCCGGCGCTCACCACCAAGAAGATCGACCTCATCGTCTCCTCGATGTCGATCACCGACGAGCGCAAGAAGACGATCGACTTCTCGGATAAGTATTACAACACGCCGACAGCAATCATCGGACCGAAGGATCAGAAGTTCGGCGCCACGCCGGACGATCTTAAAGGCAAGGTGATCGGCGTTCAGGTGTCGACCGTACATGCCGTCTACGCCAAGAAGCACTTCACCGGCGCGCAAGAGATCAAGGAATATCAGACCCAGGACGAGGCCAACAACGATCTCGCCGCCGGCCGTCTCGATGCGGTGCAGGCCGACTCCATCGCGCTCGGCGAATTCCTCAAGACGGACCAGGGCAAGGCCTGCTGCGATCTGAAGGGCATGGTCGCGCCGGACGACGAGGTGCTGGGACCGGGCGTGGGCGCCGGCGTGCGCAAGGAAGACACCGCGCTCAAGGAAAAGATCAACGCTGGCATCAAGGCGATCCGCGCCAATGGTAAGTACGATGAAATCTCCAAGAAATACTTCGACTTCGACATCTATGGCGGCGCCACGCAGTCGAACTGACGCCTCCATTTGATATTGGGGCATGGCCAGCGCCATGCCCCTTGGCCCAAACCCTGTCCACGCAAGCCCGCCGCTGAACGCTGCGGTCGGCGGCTGCCAGCAATTCGGGGGCGAAGCTGATCAATGCCTTTCTTCCGGCCTCGGCGGCCGGCATCATCGAACTCCTGTCGCCCGTGCCGCCCGGCTGGGGCGGCACCCTGCTGGTCGGATTGCTGCATTCGATCGAGATCGCCATCGGCGCCACCTGCCTTGGCCTTTTGATCGGCACCGGCGGCGCCTGGGGCAAGCTTTACGGCGGACCGGTGACGCGCGATCTGCTCGCCGTCTACACCACGGTGGTGCGCGCCGTGCCGGAACTGGTGCTGATCCTGCTGCTCTATTACGCCGGCACCGATCTCATCAATCAGCTGCTGACCGCTATGGGTTACCAGCGCGTCGACATCAGCGGGCTGGCCGCCGGCATCTTTGTCCTTGGGGTCGTGCAGGGCGCCTATTCGACGGAAGTCATCCGCGGCGCCATCCTGTCCATCCCACAAGGCCAGATCGAGGCCGCCCGCGCCTATGGCATGCCGCCCGGCCTTATGTTGAGGCGCATAACATTGCCGGCAATGCTGCCTTTCGCCATTCCCGGCCTTGCCAATCTCTGGCTGATCGCCACCAAGGACACCGCGTTGCTTGCCGTCGTTGGCTTCTTCGAACTGACGCTGGCGACGCGTCAGGCGGCCGGCGTCACCAAGGCCTATCTGGTCTTCTATCTTGCTGCCGGCGCGCTTTATCTGGCGCTGACGCTGTTTTCCAACGTGATCATCGGCCGCGTCGAGGCCTGGTCGCGGCGCGGCATGCCTTCCGTCAAGGAGGCGCGCTGATGTCGGCCGAAGCGACCGCGATCAACATGGCGGCGCGTGCCTCGCTCTGGCTGAAGCCGCACCGCATCGTGCTGATCCTAATCGCGCTGGGATTGGTCCTCTGCGCGGCCTTCTTCATGCGCTGGGACTGGCTGCCGCAATATTGGCAGATGGGGCTGCTCGGCATCTGGCGGTCGCTGTGTATCCTCGTCGTGACCTGCGCGCTGGGCTTTATACTGGCCGTACCGCTTGGGCTGGCGCAGGCCGGTGGGCCGTTCTGGCTCGCCGCACCGGCCAAGATCTTCTGCACCATCATCCGCGGTACGCCGCTGCTGCTGCAACTGTGGCTGCTCTACTACGGGCTGGGATCGCTTTTTCCGCAATATCCATGGATCCGCGAGTCCTGGATGTGGCCCTATCTCAGGCAAGCCTGGCCCTACGGCGTATTGGCGTTGACCTTGTCATTTGCAGGCTATGAAGGCGAGGTGATGCGCGGCGCCTTCGCCGGCGTGCCGAAAGGGCAGCTGGAAGCCGCGCGCGCCTTCGGCATGAGCCGCTTCAAGATCTTCCGCCGCATCTGGCTGCCGCAGGCCTTCTTCCGTGCGCTGCCGACACTGACCGGCGAAACCGTGCTGCAGCTCAAGTCGACGCCGCTGGTGGCGACGATCAGCGTCATCGATATCTTCGCCGTCTCGTCCAAGGTGCGGCAGGACACTTATCTCACCTACGAGCCCTTGCTGCTGCTGGCGCTGATCTACATGACCATCACCGGCATCCTGGTTCTCATCTTCAGCCGCATCGAGGCCCGGATTCCGCTCAAGATCGGTTAGTAGGGGAATAGGGGAATAGGGGAGTGTTCAGCCACGATCCGCGTTCACATTTCCATCCCCATTCGCTATTTGCTCCACAATTTCCCCCTACTCCCTTATTCCCTTACTCGCCTACTTCCTCAGGACGGCTCCGATGCAACTCACTCTCGACCAGGCAACAGGGCTGTGCCGCATGGCGGCGCTCGGCGCCGGCGCCAATGAAGAAGTGACGCAGTCGCTGGTTGCCTCGATCATCGCCGCGCAAGCAGAAGGCCTGTCGGCGGTCGGCCTGTCGCATTTCATCGACTATCTGGAAGCCATCGAGGACGGCCGCATCGACGGCGATGCCGATCCGGTCGTCACCCGGCCGGCGCTGGCCGTCTACCTCTCCGACGCGCGCGGCGGGCTTGCCCATACCGGCTTCGACCGCACTATCGATGACCTCGTCAAGGCGGCGAGGCTGTTCGGCGTCGCCATCTTCTCGCAAAGGAACGCCTATACCTGCGGCGCGCTCGGCTATTTCACCGGACGGCTGGCAGCGCAGGGGCTGGTCTCGTTCGCCGCCACCAACGGGCCGGCGGTGCTTGCAGGCTCGGGCTCGGTCAAGCCGGTCTACTGCACCAACCCGATGTCCTTTGCCGCGCCTGCCGCGGAAGGGCCGCCGTTGGTGATCGACCAATCGTCGAGCGCCACCGCCTTCGTCAACATCCGCAAGGCGGCGGAAGACGGAAGGAAGATCCCCGAGGGCTGGGCACTCGATGCCAGCGGCAACCCGACCACCGATCCGGCGGCGGCGATGAAGGGCGCGATGCTCGCCTTCGGCGGCCAGCGCGGCGCCAACATCGCGCTTATGGTCGAGGTGCTGGCGGCGGGGATTTCCGGCGCCAACTGGTCGCTCGACGCACCCTGGTTCTCCGGCGGGCCGGACAGCCCCGGAACCGGGC
>NZ_RZSV01000266.1:0-6784 GCF_004023205.1 Mesorhizobium sp. M1A.F.Ca.IN.020.03.2.1
CACCTGGAACAAGATCTCCCAGCGGAACCGCAATCCGCTTTTGGCCATGGGCATCGATGCCGACGGCTTCGTGGCCGGGGCGAGCGAGTCCGCCGGCTTCGGGATTGTCGGCACGGTCAGCCACAACGGCATTCGGGTGATCGCGGCGCTGAGCGGTCTGGCGAGCGACCGGGAACGCTCCGAGGAGGCGCGCAAGCTGCTAGACTGGGGGTCGCGCTCCTTCCAGAAGACGGAGATCTTCGCCAAGGACGAGGTCGTCGGCGAAGCCGAAGTGTTCGGCGGCGCCAAATCCGGCGTGGCCTTGAAAGCCAAGGGCCCGGTGGACATCTTTCTGCCGATAACCAACCGCGACAAGCTGACCGCCAGAATTGTCTATGACGGTCCGGTGGCGGCGCCGGTGGAGGAGGGGCAACCGGTCGGGGAGCTGCGCGTTTGGATAGGCGACACGCTCAGCCAGCGAACGCCGCTTTTCGCCGCCGAGGCGGTGAAGGTCGGGACGTTGCCGCAGCGTGCGCTTGACGCCGCCAAGGAACTGGCTGTCGGCTGGCTGCGTCAGAAACATTTGTGATCGGGCAGGCTCGTGGACCTTTTGCCGGACGGGAGCTATGACAGCGGCCAGCACGGGCGAAGGCATTCACGATTGGCGAGCGGATTTTTCATCACCTTCGAAGGCGGCGAAGGAGCCGGCAAGTCGACGCAGATCGAGCGGCTGGCACGGCGCATGCGCGCCAAGAAATACGAGGTTCTGGTGACACGCGAGCCAGGCGGCTCGCCGGGCGCCGAGGCGGTGAGACATGTGCTTCTGTCCGGGGCCGCCGAGCCCTTCGGCCCGAAGATGGAGGCGATCCTCTTCGCCGCCGCACGCTCCGACCATGTCGAGCAAGTGATCCGGCCGGCGGTCGAGCGCGGCACGATCGTGCTTTGCGACCGTTTCATCGATTCCTCGCGCGTCTATCAGGGGGTTACCGGCGGGCTCGATCCGCATTTCATGGAAGCGCTGGAGGCGGTCGCCATCAACGGCATGGTCCCCGACATGACGCTGATCTTCGACATTGATCCGGCCGAAGGTCTGAAGCGCGCGGCGGCACGCCGTGGCGCCGGCGACAGCGCCGATCGCTTCGAGAAGGAGACTGTGGCCATCCACCAGCGCCGGCGGGAGGCTTTCCTGGCGATCGCCGAGGCGGAGCCGGATCGCTGCATAGTGATCGATGCGTCGGCCGATCCCGAAACGGTGGAAAACGTCGTCACCGCGGCCGTGTTCGCGGTGCTGGAAAAGCGGATGCCGGTGCAAAGGAAGCAGACGGCGCCTGCATGATCTTCGAACGCATCGCCCCCGAACAGCACGACACGTTGGACGGCGTTCCCGAGCCATCGGAAACTTCGCGGCTGATCGGCCACGCGCAGACGGCGGGCATGCTTGCCACCGCTTACCGCGCCGGCAAGCTGCCGCATGCGCTGATCCTCGCCGGGCCGCACGGCATCGGCAAGGCCACGCTTGCCTTCCACCTGGCGCATCACCTTCTCAGACATCCCGATTTTGCGGCCGCGCCCGAAGCGCTTGCCGTTCCAGATCCGGCCTCGTCGCTGTTTCGCCAGATCGCTACCGGCGCGCATCCTTCGGTGCTGCATCTCACCCGTCCGGCCAACGACAAGACCAAAAGCTTCAAGACTGTGCTAACCGTCGACGAGATACGCAAGGTCAGCCGCTTCCTGTCTATGACCTCGCATGACGGCAGCTACCGCGTCGTCATCGTCGATCCGGCCGACGACATGAACACTAATGCCGCCAATGCCTTGCTCAAGAATCTTGAGGAGCCTCCGGCGCGCACCCTGTTCATCCTCATCGTCCATGCGCCGGGCAGCCTGTTGCCGACGATCCGGTCGCGGTGTCAAATGGTGCGGCTGACGCCGCTTGCGCCGGACGAATTGATGGGTGTGCTGGAAGGCATCGAGCCGCCGCCGCCGGTCGATCCGGCGGCGCGCGCGGCTTTGGCCGAGCGGGCAGGGGGCAGCGCGCGCAACGCGATCCTGCTTACCCAGTATGGCGGGCTGGAAATCGCCGGCGCGCTCGACGCGCTGGTGGCGGCGCAAAAGCCGGACATTGCCGCTGCCCATCGGCTTGCCGAAGCCGTTGCCGGCCGCGACCAGGCGATCCAATTCGATATCTTCAACCGCCGCGCGCTCGATCTGCTGTCGGCCGCCGCCAGCGAAGCGGCCTTAGCCGGCGACCTCGCCAGGGCCAAAACGCTGTCCGACGCTTGGCACGAGGCCGTGAACACGATATCTGAGGCAGAGACCTACAATCTCGACAAGAAGCAGCACGCCCTGACCATGATCGACCGCCTGAATTCTGTGATGCGAATGTGACGGTTTTCTTAGTGCATGCCGCTGCCCCAAAACCGGGCACCACTTTCGGGCGGCATGCATCGGGATGGCAATCGCCATGCCGATAGTTTATCCACCGCCACAACTCACATTCAGACCTTCATGACGGTTCATTCATGTCACGCGAAAAATCCTACCTGACCACGCCGATTTTCTATCCGAATGGCAAGCCACATATCGGCCACGCCTATACGGTCATCGCCAGCGACGCGCTGGCCCGCTTCCAGCGTCTCGACGGCAAGGAAGTGTTCTTCCTCACGGGCACCGACGAGCATGGCCTCAAGATGCAGCAGACAGCCGAGAAGGAAGGCATCGCGCCGATAACGCTCGCCGACCGCAATTCGGCAATCTTTCGCTCGATGACCGAGACAGTCGGGGGCTCAAACGACGAATTCATCCGCACGACCGAACAACGTCACTACGCATCCTGCCAAGCGATCTGGAAGGCGATGGCCGCCAATGGCGACATCTATCTTGATCGCTACAGCGGCTGGTATTCGGTCCGCCAGGAAGCCTATTTCGACGAAAGCGAAACCACGCTCGGCGACGACGGCGTACGCCGCGAGCCGCTTGGCTCGCCGGTTGAATGGAACGAGGAGGAAAGCTATTTCTTCCGGCTATCCGCCTATCAGGACAAATTGCTGGCACTTTATGAGAGCCGGCCAGACTTCATCGGTCCAGCGGAGCGCCGTAACGAAGTGATCAGCTTCGTCAAGTCCGGCTTGAAGGACCTGTCGATCTCGCGCACCACTTTCAAATGGGGCGTGCCTGTACCGGGCAACGACAAGCATGTGATGTATGTCTGGGTCGACGCATTGACCAACTACATCACGGCCGCTGGCTATCCCGACACCAAATCCGAGCAATGGCACTACTGGCCGGCGACGCATATCATCGGCAAGGACATCGTGCGCTTCCACGCGGTCTACTGGCCGGCCTTCCTGATGTCGGCCGGCATAGAATTGCCGAAGCGCGTGTTCGCCCACGGCTTCCTGTTCAACCGCGGCGAGAAGATGTCCAAATCGGTCGGCAATGTCGTCGATCCGTTCGCGATGATCGAGCATTACGGGCTCGACCAGGTACGCTATTTCTTCCTGCGCGAGGTGCCGTTCGGGCAGGACGGCAGCTACAGTCACGAAGCGATCGTCAACCGCACCAATGCCGATCTCGCCAACGGCCTCGGCAATCTGGCGCAGCGCTCGCTGTCGATGATTGCAAAGAACTGCGGCGGGGCGGTGCCGAAGCGCGGCGAGCTCACCGAAGCCGACGCGGCGATCCTCGACCAGGCGGTGGAGGCGCTTGCGGTAGCGCGCAGAGCGATGGGGGAGCAGGGCATCCATCTGGCGCTGGCGGCGATCTTCGGCGTGGTGGCCGACGCCGACCGCTACTTCGCGTCGCAGGAGCCCTGGGCGCTGCGCAAGTCCGATCCGGAGCGCATGGAGACGGTGCTGTGGACGACGGCCGAGCTTGTCCGGCGCGTGACCTTGCTTTGCCTGCCCTTCATTCCCGGATCGGCGGCGAGGCTGCTCGACCTGCTGGCTGTGCCGGCGGATAAGCGCAATTTCGCGCATGTCCACGCAGACCATGCGCTGGTGCCCGGCACGGCGCTGCCGGTGCCTGAGGGCGTGTTTCCCCGCTACGTCGAGCAGGACACCAAAGCCTGATGCTTGTCGACAGTCACTGCCATCTCGATTTTCCGGATTTTGCCGAGGAGCGGGCGGCTATCGTCGCCCGCGCTCTCGCAGCCGGGATCGGCCGCATGGTGACGATCTCAACGCGCGTGAAGCGTTTTCAGCAAACCATTGAAATTGCTAAATCTTTTAGTGAGGTCTATTGCTCAGTTGGTACTCATCCGCACAATGCGGCGGAAGAGCTCGATGTGACCGCAGAGGAGCTGGTACGGCTTTCCGACCATCCCAAGGTGGTGGCGATCGGCGAAGCCGGCCTGGACTATTTCTACGACCGCGCGCCGCGCGAGGCACAGGCGCAAGGCTTCCGCACTCACATCGCCGCCGCGCGCCGGACCGGCCTGCCGCTGGTCATCCATTCGCGCGACGCCGACGGCGACATGGCGGCGATTCTCGAGGAGGAGACAGGGAAGGGCGCTTTCCCCTTCATCCTGCATTGTTTTTCGTCCGGGCGTCGGTTGGCGGAAGTCGGCGTGGCGCTGGGCGGCTATGTCTCCTTCTCAGGCATCCTGACCTTCAAGAACTCGACCGAGTTGCGCGCGATTGCCGCAGATGTGCCGCGCGAACGGCTGCTGGTCGAGACCGACGCGCCTTATCTTGCGCCAATCCCGCATCGGGGAAAACGCAATGAGCCCGCCTATGTCGCGAATACGGCGAAGGTGCTGGCCGAGACCATCGGCGTCAGCGAGGCGGAGATCGCCGACATCACCACCGACAATGTCTTCCGGCTGTTTACCAAGATGCCGCGACCGGACGTGACGGCGGCCTGACATGGGCGACCAGCTGCTACTCACCATTCTCGGCTGCGGCTCGTCGCCCGGTACGCCGCGCATCACCGGCGACTGGGGCAATTGCGATCCGGCCAATCCGAAGAACCGCCGCATGCGCACGGCTGCTCTTGTCGAGCGGATCGCAGGGAATGGCGGCCGCACCACCGTCGTCATCGACACCGGACCGGATTTTCGCGCGCAGATGCTACTCGCCTCGGTCAAACACATCGACGCGGTGGTCTATACCCATCCGCATGCCGACCACATTCACGGCATCGACGATCTGCGCGGCTTCGTGCTCGAGCAACGCCGTCGTATCGATATCCATGCCGACCAGCCGACCATGCTGCGGCTGCGCCAGGCGTTTGGCTACTGCTTCGAGACGCCCCCGGGCAGTTCCTATCCACCGATCGTCAGGCCGCATCTCATAGACCATGCCCGGCCGGTGGTGATCGAAGGCGAGGGGGGTCCCCTCACCCTTGAGCCGCTGCCGCAGATCCATGGCGACATCATTTCGCTCGGTTTCCGCGTGGGCGAGCTCGCCTATTGCCCCGATATCAGCGACTTTCCAGCTGCCACAGCAGGAAGGCTTGAAGGCCTTGACGTGCTGGTGATCGACGCGCTGCAGTACAACAGCCATCCAAGCCATCTGTCGCTTGCCGAGGCACTGGGCTGGATCGAGAAGCTCTCGCCGAAAAACGCGGTGCTGACGCATATGCATGTGCCGCTGGACTATGCCGCCGTGATGGCCGAGACGCCGGACCACGTGGTGCCGGCCTATGACGGCATGATGATCGAAATTCCTTTTGAGTCAGAGCGATAGAGACGCCTGTTCACTTTGGCGCTTAGTCGTCAATCCGATTCTCTTTGGTGCTTCGGAAACTGATCGATGGTTCAGAATGTGTTTGTTCTGCTGCTCGGTTTCCCTGGCGTCGGCAAGCTGACGATCGCACGGGAACTCGGCACGGCACTTTCCGGCCAGGTCATCGACAATCACTGGATCAACAATCCTATATTGGCACTGCTTGCCGATGACGGTCGCCGCACTTTGCCTGATTCCGTCTGGGAGCAGACCGCCAAGGTCCGCCAGGCTGTCTTGGACACCGTCGCAACACTTTGTCCTCCCGCCGCCAACTTCATCTTCACGAACTCCGGCATCCAAGGAGACGCGAGAAGCCTGGCGTCCTACCAGCAGATGAAAGATGCGTCGGATCGACGAGGCGCTCACTTCGTGCCTGTGCGCTTGCTTTGCGAAGAGGCCGAACTGGTACGTCGCGTGATGTCGCCAACGCGACGTGACCGTCTCAAGTCGATCGATCCGGAAGTCGCGCGGCACCGCAGCCGAACAGTCGCTGTCCTTGACCCGAAGCACCCGAACAGCCTGACGATCGACGTAACAGCGATCAGCGCGGCGGAGGCGGCTACAAGGATTCACGAACACATCAAGGACCTCGTTGACGTTCCATAATCTATCTTATGCGACTTTCTGATATGGATCACGTAGAGGCGATAAAGCGATCCTATCGACGTGCCCCTCGCCGCGAGCGCTCACATTCGGACTATTGAACAATGACCTCTTCATCTTCCTTTCTTGGCTTTCCCGACTGCCTCGCCGGAGGCTGCGCGCCTCGCATGGTGATCTACGGTGCCGGTCATGGCAGCACCTATCCGGGAAAGGACAGCAGCGGCTCTGTTCTGGCCGCCGACGCCATCCGCGCTGCGAGCCAGGACGATGCGCCGCTGGTCGAGCATTGGGATTTCGATCTCGGCGGTCCATTGTTCGACGGCAAGGCGGTCTGCTGCGTCGATGCCGGCAACATCTCGACGGTCATGCATGACAATGAGGGAAACCGGGCGCGGATCGAGGCGAAGACGCGCGAGGTCCTGGCCGCGTCGGCCGTGCCGATCCTGCTCGGCGGTGACGATTCCGTGGTAATTCCC
>NZ_RZSV01000267.1:0-6777 GCF_004023205.1 Mesorhizobium sp. M1A.F.Ca.IN.020.03.2.1
GATCAGCAAGAGGTGGCCATGAACGTTCTTCTTCTCGGCTCCGGCGGCCGCGAACATGCGCTTGCCTGGAAGATCGCCGCGTCGCCGCTGCTGACGAAGCTCTATGCTTCGCCCGGCAATCCCGGCATCGGCCGTTTCGCCGAACTGGTCAAGCTGGACATCGCCGACCACTCCACTGTGGCCGCCTTCTGCCAGGAGAAGAAGATCGACCTCGTCGTGGTCGGTCCGGAAGGGCCGCTGGTGGCTGGCATTGCCGATGATTTGCGCGCCTGGGGCATCCGCGTCTTCGGCCCCTCCAAGGCGGCGGCGCGGCTCGAAGGCTCGAAGGGCTTTACCAAGGATCTTTGCGCCAAGTTCAACATCCCGACCGCAGCCTATGGCCGCTTCGGCGATCTCGCCGCGGCCAAGGCCTATGTCGAAAAGATGGGCGCGCCGATCGTCATCAAGGCTGACGGCCTTGCCGCCGGCAAGGGCGTCACCATCGCCATGAAGCTGGAGGAGGCGCTTGCCGCGCTCGACGCCTGTTTCGACGGCGCTTTTGGCTCCGCCGGCGCCGAGGTCGTCGTCGAGGAATATCTGACCGGCGAGGAGGCGAGCTTCTTCTGCCTCTGCGACGGCGCCACCGCGCTGCCCTTCGGCACCGCGCAGGACCATAAGCGCGTCGGCGACGGCGATACCGGTCCGAACACCGGCGGCATGGGCGCCTATTCGCCGGCGCCGGTGATGACGCCCGAGATGACCGAGCGCACCATGCGCGAGATCATCGAGCCGACGATGCGCGGCATGGCCAATCTCGGCGCGCCTTTCGCCGGCATCCTCTTCGCCGGTTTGATGATCACCGACCAAGGCCCCAAGCTGATCGAGTACAACACCCGCTTCGGCGATCCCGAATGCCAGGTGCTGATGATGCGGCTGAAGGACGACCTGCTCGTCCTGCTCAACGCCGCTGTCGACGGCCAGCTCGCGCACATGTCGGTCCGCTGGAGCGACGACGCGGCCCTGACCGTGGTGATGGCGGCGAGGGGCTATCCCGGCACGCCGGAAAAGGGCTCGGTCATCCGCGGTCTCGACGAGGCCGCCAGCGACGGCGCCGAAATCTTCCACGCGGGCACCGCCATCAATGGCGGCGCGCTCGTCGCCAATGGCGGCCGCGTGCTCAACGTCACCGCAACCGGCGCAACCGTCGGGGAGGCACAAAAAAAGGCCTACGGGGCGACCGATCATATCGACTGGCCGCAGGGTTTCTTCCGCCGCGACATCGGCTGGCGCGCCGTCGAGCGCGAGCAGACCGGCAAATAGGGCATTTCACCGTTTCACGGAAACGGCGAAATCTCCCGTCTATTTGTTTTGACGCAATTTCGGACGGAAAACCGCTTCTCACTTTTCCTGAAATTGCTCTAATCAGGCAGCCTTGCTCTTGCCTGGTCGCGCCCAGGCCGGCAACCAGTCCCCATGCGCTGCAAGCAGGTCGTCGACCAGCGACCAGATCTGATCGAGATCGAGCTCGGCCGCCGTGTGCGGGTCCATCATCGCCGCGTGGTAGATGTGCTCGCGGCTCTCGCTCATCAGCGCCCGCACCGTCAATTCCTGAACATTGATGTTGGTGCGGATCAGCGCCGTCAGCTGCGGCGGCAGCTCGCCGATATAGGTCGGCTGGATGCCGGAAGCATCGACCAGGCACGGCACTTCCGCCGCGCAGTCTAAAGGCAGCGAGGTGATGCAGCCATTGTTGCGGATATTGCCGTAGATGACCGACGGCTCGCCGGTCCACACCGAGTTCATGATCGAGGAGGCATATTCCTTTGACTGCTCGACCTCGATCCGGTCGGCCGAGCGGTAGGCCTCCGCCTGACCCTTCCAGCGTTCGATCTGCTCGATGCACCGCTTCGGATATTCGTCAAGCGGGATGCCGTATTTCTCGATCAGGTCGGGGCGACCTTCCTTGATGAAATAGGGCGTGTATTCGGCGAAATGCTCCGAGCTTTCGGTGACGAAATAGCCGAGCCGGGTCAGCATCTCGTAGCGCACCTTGTTGGGGCAGCGCGGGTTCCAGCCGGGCTTCGGCGCGCGGCCTTCGCGATAGGCGCGGACAAGGTCGGGATAGAGGTCGCGGTAGGAGCCGTCCGGCTGGCGATGCTCGAACTTGAGGTAAAACGCCATGTGGTTGATGCCAGCTGCGCGGTAGCGGATCTCCTCATAGGGAAGGTCGAGGTCGTGCGCCAGCTCCATCGCCGTGCCCTGCACCGAATGGCAGAGCCCAACCTGTTTGATCTGGGGGAATTTCGCGGCGATCGCCCAGGTGTTGATCGCCATTGGGTTGACGTATTGCAGCATGATCGCGTCGGGGCAGACGGCGAGCATGTCCTCGCAGATCCTCCACAGATGCGGCACCGTCCTCAGGCCCCGCATGATGCCGCCGACGCCCAGCGTGTCGGCGATCGTCTGGCGCAGGCCATATCTCTTGGGCACCTCGAAGTCGGTGACGGTGCAGGGCTCGTAACCGCCGATCTGGAAGGCGACGACGACGAAATCGGCACCGGACAGCGCCTTGCGTTGGTCGGAATAGGTCTCGGCCTTCGCCTTCACGCCGAGGGTCGCGATCAGCTTGTTGACGACGATGGCGCTCTCTTCCAGCCGCTGCGGGTTGATGTCCATCAAAGCGATCGTCGCGCCCGACAGCGCCGGGCGCTGCAGCACGTCGCCGACAATGTTCTTCATGAACACCGTCGAGCCGGCGCCGATGAAGGTGATCCTGGGATTTCTTGCCACTGTGAGCCTCCGGAATATGGTCACGCCACGTCGAAAGCGGCCCGGACGAGCCGTTCGGTGTAGGCGGTCTTGGGACTGGTGAGGACCTCGTCTACGGGCCCCTGTTCGACGATCTTGCCGTGCTGCATGACGATCACGCGGTGGCAGAGCGCCCGCACCACCTTGAGGTCGTGCGAGATGAAGAGATAGCTCAAGCCGCGCTCGTCCTGCAGCTTGCGCAGCAGGTCGATGATCTGCGCCTGGACGGAAAGATCGAGCGCCGATGTCGGCTCGTCGAGCAGGATGAATTCCGGCTCCAGTGCGATGGCCCGCGCGATCGCGATGCGCTGCCGCTGGCCGCCCGAAAATTCGTGCGGAAACCGCGACAGGATATCGCCGGGCATGCCGGCGCTGACCAGCGCCTCACGCACCCGCTCGATCCGCTCGCGCCGTGTGGCCCCGATCCTGTTCACGACCAGGCCTTCCTCGATGATCTGGCCGATCGTCATGCGCGGGTTGAGCGAGGAGAACGGATCCTGGAAGACGATCTGCATGCGCGAGCGCAGCGGCCGCATCTCGGCGCGCGTGAGATCCTGGATCGGCTGGCCGTCGAAACGGATCTCGCCGCGCCTGGCGTCGAGCAGCCGAAGCAGCGCCTGGCCGAAAGTGGTCTTGCCGGAACCGGATTCGCCGACCAGGCCCAGCGTCTCGTGACGGCAAAGTTTGAGGTCGAGATCGTCGACCGCAACCAACTCGCGCCAGTCCGGCTTCAGGAACGTACCGTGCCGCAGCGTGAAACAGACGCGCACGCCGTTCGCCTCGAGGATCGTGCTGGACTTTTCGGGCAGCGGCTTCGGCCGGCCGTGTGGTTCGGATGCGAGCAGCCGCTTTGTGTAGGGATGCTGCGGATCGGCGAAGAGCCGCTCGGTGACGTTATGCTCGCGCATTTCGCCATGCTGCATGACATAGACATAGTCGGAGAATTTGTGCACGACGGTAAGATCGTGCGTGATCAGAACCACCGCCATCCGCATTTCTTTCTGCAGATTGCGGATCAGGTTGAGGATCTGCGCCTGGACGGTGACGTCGAGCGCGGTGGTCGGCTCGTCGGCGATCAGCACATCGGGCTCGTTGGCCAAGGCCATGGCGATCATGACGCGCTGCCGCTGGCCACCGGAGAGCTGGTGCGGATACTGCTTGAGGCGTGCTTCGGGTTCGGGAATCTGGACATGCCGCAAAAGCTCGAGCGCTCGCGCCCAGGCCTCTTTGCGGCTCACCTTGCGGTGCACCCTGATCGCTTCGACGATCTGGCTGCCGACCGAATAGATCGGGTTGAGCGAGCTCATTGGCTCCTGGAAGATCATCGAGATGCGGTTGCCGCGCAGCTTGCGCCGGGCGCTCTCGGCGAATTTCAGGATGTTCTGTCCGAGATAGTCGACGCTTGACCTCGGCGATACCGTTGCCCGCCGCGACAAGAGCCCCATGACGGTGCGCGCGGTCACCGATTTGCCGGAACCGGATTCGCCGACGATCGCGATCGTCTCGCCGCGATAGAGCTGGAACGAGACGTCCTTAACCGCCTCGACGATGCCGTGCTCGACCTTGAAGGCGACTTCGATGTTGCGGGCGTCGACGACCGGCTGGTCGTGGCGTCCGTCATGGTCGAGCCGGACGGCGGGTGCGAAGGATTGGGCGAGCGCGATCGTCGTCATTCCTGCCACCTCAATAGGGATCGACGGCATCGCGCAGGCCGTCGCCCAGCGCGTTGAAGGCAAAGACGGTGACCAGCACGAAGCCGACCGGCGACAGGATCCAGGGATAGGTGCCGATGACCGAATAGGTCGCGGTGTCCTGCAGCATCAGCCCCCAGGAGATCAGCGGTGGCTTCACCGCGAAGCCGAGGAAGCCGAGGAAGGATTCCAGAAGCACCACCGTTGGGATCGCCAGCGTCACGGCGACGATCACGTGGCTCATCACATTGGGAAAGATGTGCTGGATGATGATCCGCCGATCGGTGGCGCCCACCGCCATGGCCGCGCGCACATAGTCGATGCGCGCCAGCGCCAGCGTCTTGCCGCGTACCTCGCGCGACATCTGCGCCCAGCCAAGCGCCGACATGACGATGATGACGAAGGCGAGAAAGACATTGGTCGGCGCGGTGACCGGGATCAGCGTCGTCAGCGCCAGGTAAAGCGGCAGTTGCGGGAAGGCGAGCACCAGTTCGACGAAGCGCTGCATCCAGACATCGAACCGGCCGCCGAAATAGCCGGACACCATGCCGACACTGGTTCCGATCAGGGTGATGATGAAGACCACCGTCAGCGCGATCATCAGTGAGACGCGCGAACCAAGGATGGCGCGCGACAGCACATCACGGCCGAACTTGTCGGTGCCGAGGAAATGCACCGGCTGGCCGTCCATCGAGCCGAAGAAATGCCGGTTCGCCGGGATGAGGCCGAAGAGTTTGTAGGGCGCGCCCTCGACGAAGAAGCCGAGCAGTCGTGGATGATCGTAATCGGGGCCGACGATCGGCTGGAAGGTCACGGGGTCGAGGTCGGTCGATTCGGCCAGCGCGTAAATTCTTGGCCGCGCGCCGAAGTTGCCGTCCTTGTCGTGAAAGCTAGCCATCTGCGGCGGCGCGAAGGCGATATCGGTCGCTTTCGGGTCGAGAGGCGCGAGGAATTCCGCGAAAAGGGTCATGAGAAGCAGCAGCACGACCAGGCATAGCCCGGCCATGCCGGTCCAGGAGCGCTTCAGCCGGCGCCAGACAAGCGCGATGTAGCTCTCGTTGCCATGCGCGGCCGGAATCGCGGCTCCTTCGGTGGGTGGCGGGGGTGAGGGATCGCGGGCCAGCATCT
This sequence comes from Mesorhizobium sp. M1A.F.Ca.IN.020.03.2.1, assembly GCF_004023205.1. Classification (NCBI taxonomy): domain Bacteria; kingdom Pseudomonadati; phylum Pseudomonadota; class Alphaproteobacteria; order Hyphomicrobiales; family Phyllobacteriaceae; genus Mesorhizobium; species Mesorhizobium sp. M1A.F.Ca.IN.020.03.2.1. Next base: position 5,607 of record NZ_RZSV01000267.1, read on the forward strand.
AGTGTTCCCCGAACTGGCGCACGCGGGGGTCGAGCAGGACCAGCAGCATGTCGGCGATGATGTTGCCGACGATCAGCGTCGCCGACAGAACCATCATGAAGGTTGCGGTCACATAGACATCGCCCACCGCCATCGAGCCCACGATCGCCGGCCCGACGGTCGGCAGCGCGAAAATGATCGCCGTCTCGATCTCGCCGGTCAGCATGTAGGGCAGCACCACGCCTTGATACATGACCAATGGATGCAGCGCATTGGGCACGGCATGGCGCATCACCACGGCGCCGCCAGTCAGGCCCTTGGCTTTGGCCGTCTCGACATATTGCGCGTTGAGCGTGTCGAGCAGGTTGCCGCGCATGACGCGCATATTGTAGGCGAGCCCGCCGAAGGTCGCGATCGCCACCACCGGCCAGACATGCTTGACCAGGTCGAGGAATTTTGCCCACGACCATGGCGCGCCGCCATATCGCGGCGAGAAGAAGCTGCCGATCTCCGACACGTTGAACTGGAAGACCAGCAGGTAGACGATGATCAGCGCCATCAGGAAGCGCGGCACCGTCATGCCGAGGAAGGAGATGGCCGAGAGCGTCGAGTCGATCCAGGAATACTGGCGGGTCGCCGCCCAAATGCCGAAGCTTATGCCCAGCACCGAGGCGAGCAGGTGGCAGACCAGCGCCAGGAGCAGCGTGCGCGGCAGGCGCTCGCCGACCACGTCCGCCACCGGCCTGTTGTAGTAGAGGCTGTAGCCGAAATCGCCGCGCGTGACGATGCCGCCGATCCAGTTGAGATACTGAACGGGCAGCGGCTTATCGAGGCCGTGTTCTTTCCGGTAGGCCTGGGCCTGTGCATCCGCCTCGGCATAGGAGGCGCCGCCCTGGTTGATGAGCTGCGATTTGATGTAGTCGGCATAGTCGCCCGGCGGCGCCTGGATGATGGCGAAGGTGACCAGGCTCAAGATGGCGAGCACGGGAAGCGCCGACGCTATGCGCATGAGCAGGAATCGCAACATGGATGGTCGGCTTCCTTTGCTGGCCGGTCGCGCCTTGGGCGCACCGGAGATTTGGCTTTGTCCGGCCGCGCCAGCTGGCGCGACCGGAGTTCTCTTCGTCAGGGAGGTTAACTAGTTCATCGGCCCCTTGTCTCCGGGCTTGCCGGGAAGCTCGTCGGGGAAGAG
>NZ_RZSV01000268.1:0-6768 GCF_004023205.1 Mesorhizobium sp. M1A.F.Ca.IN.020.03.2.1
GAATAGCCGAACGGCTTGTCGCCGGTCACGACGCCGCCGGCCACCCTGACCTGAATCTCGGGTCCAAAAAAGGAATGCGGGAACGGCGTGGGCGCAAGGCTCACCGAATCGAGCCGCTTGCGGAGTTCGGCAGGGATTGAAAAGTCGAGCGCCCGCAGATTGTCCTGCAACTGGGCAAGTTTCGTCGCGCCGAGGATGACGGTGGCCACACCCGGCTGCGCCGCAACCCAGTTCAGCGCCACCTGCGCCATGCTTCGGTCGAGTTCGGAAGCCACCTTCTCGAGTTCCGTAACGATCGCCCAATTGTGTTCGCTGAATTTCTGGAAACCCGGATGCGTGGTGTTGCGGAACCCGTCGAGCCGGCCGGCATTGCCGGCCTGCGCCGGGCGGTATTTGCCGCTGAGCAGGCCGCTGGCCAGCGGGCTCCACACCATGATGCCGGCGCCGTGACGCGAGGCGAAAGGCGCGAATTCATGTTCGATCGAGCGCTCGGCGAGCGAATATTCGAGCTGCAGGGCCGAGACCGGCTCATAGCCGCGCAGTTCGGCGATCGCCTGCGCCCGCCCGGCATACCAGGCCGGCACGTCAGAAAGACCGATATGGCGTACTTTGCCGGCACGCACCAAATCGTCCAGCGTGCGCAACACCTCCTCGGCCGGCGTCAGCCTGTCCCAGACATGCATGAGGTAAAGATCGATATGGTCGGTTCTGAGCCGCTTCAGCGAAGCGTCCACCGCGCGCATGATGTTCTTTCGGCCATTGCCGCCGGCATTCGGATTGCCGGGTTCCGTGTTCATCGTGAATTTGGTGGCGATCACCGCCTTGTCGCGCAAGCCGCGCTCGGCGACGAATTCGCCGAGCCAGGTCTCTGCCGTCCCGCCGGTGTAGAGGTCGGCCGTGTCGAAGAAATTGCCGCCGGCCTCGACATAGGCGTCGAACATGGCGCGGGCGGTTTCCCTGTCAGCACCCCAGCCCCATTCGGTGCCGAAGGTCATGGTGCCCAGCGCCAGCCGGCTGACGCGCAGGCCGCTGTTGCCAAGCGTGTAGTAGTTCATGCTCATGACGTGTTCCGATCGTGTTTGGTATGGGCTTATTGGCCAGGCGTCGCTTTCACCCAGGGATTGCCCCGCTCATGCGTCATGCGGAACGTGAAGCCGTCGACCTTCCAGCCTTGAGCCGATCGGGTCAGGCGATGCTCATAGGTGCCCCAGACCTCCCAGAGCGGATCGCCATTGCCTTCCATCCTGTTCCAGGCATAGCCGTTGGAACGGACGGTCGCCGTATCGGCCTCTATTTCGACCTGATGGTTGGTCCGCAGGTGCAGGCTCGTCTTGCTGCCTTTGAGATTGGCAGCCCAGGCGCCGATCAGATCGTTGGAGGCGACCGTGGCCGCGGGCTGTCCGGAAAGGCTGCTGAAGTCTGCGGTAACCCGGTCGGCGAAGAAGCTGCGGGCGAGTTTCCAATCCTGCGCATCGACGGCGCGGTCAATGGCATCCGCGATGCGGATGACGGCGCGCTCGTCGGCGAGCGTTTGCCAGCCCGTTGGTTCGGCTCCGCCGGCATCGACGGGCGCCATTGCCAGTCCTGCCGCGAAGGTCACATGTCTCAAAGCATTCATGTTTTTTCTCCTTGCGCATCGGCCCCACCGCCCGTGTGTTGGCGCCAATGTGGACCAGCTTGGCGGCATCGATAAGATTGCATTGTTCGCAAGGACTATGCGATATTATTCATGAATGGATCGAGATCTGCTGACGCATCTGCCGGTGATCGTCGCCGTGGCTCGGCGCGGCGGCTTCGCGCTTGCCGCGGCCGAACTCGGCATGAGTCCGTCGGCGGTCAGTCATGCGGTGCGGCTGGTGGAAGAGCGCATCGGCCAGCCGCTGTTTGCGCGCACCACGCGCAGCGTTTCGCTGACCGAAGCCGGCAAGGCGCTGGTGGAGACCGCGGCCCCTGCCCTGCAGGACATCTCCGAGCGCATCGACCGCATCCGCGGCGTCAAGGGCAGGCCCTCCGGCCTGCTCAGGATCAATGCGTCCAATATCGCGATGCCCCTGGCGGTCACGCCGGTGATCGCGGCCATGGCCGAACGCTATCCGGAGGTGACGGTCGAGGTCTTCGCCGACCAGGCCCTGGTCGATATCGTCGGCGAGGGTTTCGATGCCGGCATCAGGTTGGGCGAGATGATCGCACAGGATATGATCACCGTGCGGCTTACGCCTCCCGTCAAGGCAGTGGTTGTCGCCTCGCCCGGCTATATCGGAAAGCACGGCCCGCCGCGCGACGTAGCCGACCTGGCGAGGCACAATTGCATCGGCTACCGGCTTGTCCGCTCCGGCGGGCTCTATCGTTGGGATCTGAACGAGAACGGTAAGGATGTCGTGGTCGAGACGCGCGGCACGGCCATCGTCACAGATTCGCTTGCGGCGATCGATCTTGCGCTTGCTGGGGTCGGGCTCGCCTACGTATTCGAGCCGCTGGTGCGCGCCGATCTCGCCGCGGGTCGTCTGGTTCAGATCCTGCCGAAGACGGCGATCGAGGAGCCGGGCCTGTTCCTCTATTTCCCGCGCAGGGCATCGATGGCGCCGAAGCTCAGAGCCTTTATCGATACCGCTCAAGAGATCGGCCGGGCATCCATGCGGACACCCGGCCGAGTTGCCTGAGCTCTGTAGCCTTACTTTTGCTTCGGGCTATTTCTTGACCGCGGCCGCGACTTCCGCCGCGAAATCGGTCGCTTCCTTCTCGATGCCCTCGCCCAGCGCGTAACGCAGATAGGCGGTGATCTTCGCCGGAGCGCCGATCTCCTTCTCGGCATACTTCAGCGCCTTCTCGACGGTGATGTCGGGATTGAGCACGAAGGCCTGCTTCAGGAGCACGACCTCTTCATAGAACTTACGCAGCCGGCCCTCGACCATCTTCTCGATGATCGCTTCCGGCTTGCCGGACTGGCGGGCCTGGTCGGAGAAGATCGCCTTCTCGCGCTCGATCAGGGCCGGGTCGACTTCCTCGGCAGTCAGCGCAACCGGGTTGGTCGCGGCGACATGCATGGCGACCTGGCGGCCGAAGGCGTTCGCCGCATGCTCATTGCCGGTGGTCTCGATCGCGACCAGCACGCCGAGCTTGCCGAGGCCATCCGCGACGGCATTGTGGACATAGGTCGCCACCGCGCCATGCGGGACAGTGAGCTTGGCCGAGCGGCGGAAGCCCATGTTCTCGCCGATGGTGCCGACCGCGTCCTTGATGGTGTCGGTGACTGACTTGTCGGAGCCCGGATACTTGGCCGCGGCAACTGCTTCGGTCGTGCCATAGGCGAGCGCCACCTTGGCGACGTTGGCGACGATTTCCTGGAAGGCGGAGTTGCGCGCGACGAAGTCGGTCTCGGAGTTCACCTCGACGACCGCGGCTTCGCGAACACCGGAATCGACGCCGATCAGGCCTTCCGCCGCGGTGCGGCCGGCCTTCTTGTCGGCCTTGGAGATGCCCTTCTTGCGCAGCCAGTCGACGGCCGCTTCCATGTCGCCGTTGGTTTCGTTCAACGCCGCCTTGCAGTCCATCATGCCCGCGCCGGTCAAGTCGCGGAGTTCTTTGACCTGTGCAGCCGAAATGCTCATTGTCGCCTCTTTGTTTCAAAAGCGCCGACGCACCATCGAATCCCGATGATGCGCCCGGCAAAAGCGCTTTAACGCGCCAACTTATTGGAAAGATGAAGGCCGAAGCCGGCCTTCGTTTTTCAAGCTTCCGGAGCTTCAGTGGCCGGAGTGTCGAGCGCCGGTTCGACCGGAGCCTCGGCCGACGCGCCGATGTCCATGCCGAGCGCGCCCTGCTGCCGGGCGATGCCGTCGATCGCAGCCTTGGCGATCAGATCGCAATAAAGCTGGATCGCGCGGGCCGCGTCGTCATTGCCGGGGATCGGGAAGTCGATTTTGTCCGGGTCGCAGTTGGAATCGATGATGGCGACGACCGGGATGCCGAGGCGCTTGGCCTCGAGGATGGCGATCGCCTCCTTGTTGGTGTCGATGACGAACATCAGGTCCGGCGTCGAACCCATGTCCTTGATGCCGCCCAGCGCCTTGTTGAGCTTCTCGCGCTCACGGTCGAGGTTGAGGCGCTCCTTCTTGGTGAGGCCCTGGGCCTCGCCGGCCAGCGTCTCGTCGAGCTTGCGCAGGCGTTGGATCGAATTCGAGATCGTCTTCCAGTTGGTCAGCATGCCGCCCAGCCAACGCGAGTTGACATAATACTGGGCCGAACGCTGTGCGGCGTCGGCGACGATGTCCGAAGCCTGGCGCTTGGTGCCGACGAACAGCACACGGCCGCCCTTGGCGACGGTGTCGGAAACCTGCTTCAGGGCCTGGTGCAGCAGCGGCACCGTCTGCGACAGGTCGATGATGTGGATGTTGTTGCGGGCGCCATAGATGTAGGGCGCCATCTTCGGGTTCCAGCGGTGGGTCTGGTGTCCGAAGTGAACACCAGCTTCCAGAAGCTGGCGCATGCTGAAATCAGGCAGAGCCATTCTTTAGTTCCTTTCCGGTTGGCCTCCACGGACACAGGCATTTCGGACTTATGTCCTGATGCCACCGGAGGTTTCAGCCGGATTTCTCCCGGGCAGACACCAAAGTCCGTGTGTGGAATGAGCGCGCATATAGAGGGGAAGTCTCGTAAACGCAAGCGAGCTACCGGAAAACGCCCTCACCTGCGGCGATCCGCGCACTTATGCATGTCGCCCAGAAGTGTTCGGCGGTTCTGGGACAACGACATGCATCAAAACTCCGTCAGCGTCGGGTCTTGCCGTTCGGCACTCTGACGCGGCGGAAGACGGCGACAATCTCCTCGCGACTGCATTCGACCGCGCCAAGCCGCACGGCGCGGTCGCGCTCAAAGCCGGTGATATCGTAATGCGGCGCCGAAGTCTTCGGCGGCCCCTGATAGGACGAGCGCTTGAGGCCGAGCTCGGCGGCAAAGCGGTGGAGCTCGTCGGTGTCGTCGGCGAGCAGATGGCACCAGCGATGGCCGGCCCATTTCCAGATCGCCGCATCGACATAGACAGCCATCGAGCTTGCCGCACTCCAACCGACATCGGCGGCCCGCTCACAATCACCCCGGGCCGACGCGAAGTCAGCGATGATAGAAGGGATTCGGATAGGAAATGAAGCCGCCGGCGGCTTCAAGTTTGGTCACGATCCTCGACACCGCTTCCTGCATCCTTGAGCGCAGCACGGCGAGCGCCTCTTCGACCGAACCATCATATGCATGAAGCGCCAACGGCTCGGGCACGCGGATGTGAGCGCAGCGCGGCCCGGCGGGCTGCGGAATGAAGCGGTTGATCGAATCGCGCAAAGCGCCTTTGCAATAGTCGTTGCGGATGCGCTTCAGATGCTCGGCGATCTCCTCCTGGGTTATCGTCTGATTGGCGAAGGCCCAGGAGCCGACGCGCTGGACGCGCTGGATCGTTTCCGCCAGTTTTCGCACGCGTTTTTGCTCATCCGCATCAGCCTTGCCCTCGCGCAGCCAGCGGCGTGAACGCCGCAGCAACTCGGCCAAATCGAGGTCGGGTTCGGCCGCAACGGCATCGGCGAGCCGCAGGCCAAGCTCGGCCAGCACCCTTTGCTGGCGGCTGGCAAAGGAAGCGCCCGCCTCTGCGATCAGGCCGCAGGCCTGCTCGTCGAGGGACAGCAGGCCTGAATAGATGCTGTAGACGCGCTCCGGCAGGGAGCCGGCTGCAACACTTTCCATTTTCAGCTTTTTCTCGACATAGGCGCATTCCCTGGCGAGCGGCCGCTCGACATTGCCGATGAAGGCGAGCTTCCAGACAACAGGAGCCACCCAGACCTTGAAATCCTTGTTGGTTTCGCGCCCGCGCTTCAGCGCCGCCAGCCCCATCTCCACCGCGCCGGGAAGCAGCGGCGCGACATGGTTGCCGTGCCAGCCGACGCTGCCTTCCGGATGAAGCAGCACGCCATGGCCTTTCAGCGCCCAATCGACCGAATGCGCCTTGGCGGCTTCGCTGTTGCCGGGAATCTGCGCGATCAGATTGTTGGCCAGCCAGAATTTCTGCATCAGCCGACCGAGCCCGTTCACCACCCCATGTGTTGCCCATGAGGCGGCAAGCGGGCTGACGCGCGAGACGATCTCCTTGTCGATCATCCAGTCGGTGAAGAATTCCGGATGGTTGGGCGTGATGAACGTCGCTTGGCCTTCGCCGCAGCAGGCGTGCAGCTTCTGCTGGTCGGCTACGGGAAAGTCGATGTGACGGATATTGGCGACGCCGCGCAGGCCGGCGAGCCGATTGAACGGCAACAGGTCGCGGAAGCCGGGAACCCCTCGCAACATGACGATGCGGTTGACGATCGTCATCACCTTGATCAGCGCCGGATTGGGTCGCGGCGCCACGAACACGTCGATCCTGCCCAAGCTTTTCCCCCGAAATGCCTACGGGATGCTGGAACGGGATTGCGGCGTCTTCAAGTCAGGCTCGGCGACGGATCGCCGTAGCGGTTAACCCGCCGCTATTTCGAGGCCGGACAGGGCTTGGCCTGATCGAACAGCGACAGGTTCACCAATTTGCCGGTCATTGAGAAGTCGCCATAATCCATGACGAGGTCGCGCGTGATGCCGTTCTCATGCAGTTTGAAGCTGATCCGGTACTCCGGCACCTCTTCGCCGCTTTTGTCGGTGTCGTCGAAATAGGCGATGTCGACCGGCCAGTATTTGTCGGTGGCAAGCTTGGCGAGCGCCGGCGCTTCCGGGTCCGCCTTGTCGGCGTCGGCTCTTTTG
>NZ_RZSV01000269.1:0-6764 GCF_004023205.1 Mesorhizobium sp. M1A.F.Ca.IN.020.03.2.1
TGCTGGAGATCAATCCGCTGGTGGTGACCCGCGACGGCAGCCTCGTCGCGCTCGACGCCAAGATGTCGTTCGACGAGAACGCGCTGTTCCGCCGCCCGGAAATCTCGGAACTGCGCGACAAGAGCCAGGAAGACCCGCGCGAGACTTTTGCGAGCGATCGCGGTCTCTCCTATGTCGGGCTGGACGGCAATATCGGCTGCATCATCAACGGCGCAGGCCTCGCCATGGCGACGATGGACATGATCAAGATCGCCGGCGGCGAGCCCGCCAATTTCCTCGACATCGGCGGCGGCGCCTCGCCCGAGCGGGTGGCGAAATCCTTCCGCGCCGTGCTCGGCGACAAGAATGTCGAGACCATCCTGGTCAACATCTTCGCCGGCATCAACCGCTGCGACTGGGTCGCCGAAGGCGTCATCAAGGCGATCCGCGAGGTCGGCGTCGACGTGCCGCTGGTGGTGCGCCTCTCCGGCACCAAGGTCGAGGAAGGACGCAAGATCCTGGCCGACTCCGGCGAGGCGGTGATCGTCGCCCACACGCTGGCCGAAGCCGCCGAAAAGGCCGTCGCCGCCTGGCGCGAAGCCACCAAGAACAAGAAAGCAGCCTGAGGGAGGTCGAGAAATGGCAATCCTGCTCAACCGCAGCACGCGCGTCATTGTCCAGGGTTTCACCGGCAAGATCGGTAGCTTCCACGCCGACGACATGAAGCGCTACGGCACCAAGCTGGTCGGCGGCGTCACCCCTGGGAAAGGCGGCCAGACGCATCTCGGCCTGCCCGTCTTCAACACCGTCAAGGGCGCTGTACGCGAGACCCGGGCCGAGGCGAGCATCGTCTTCGTGCCGCCGCCCTTCGCCGCCGATTCGATCATGGAGGCGGCGGACGCCGGCATTAAGCTTTGCGTCTGCATCACCGACGGCATCCCCTCCCAGGACATGATGCAGGTGAAGCGCTACATGCGCCGCTACCGCTTCGAGGACCGCATGCGGCTCGTCGGCCCGAACTGCGCCGGCGTCATCACGCCCGGACAGGCGCTGATGGGCATCATGCCCGGCAGCATTTATCTCCCCGGACGCGTCGGCATCGTCGGGCGCTCGGGCACGCTGGGCTACGAGGCCGCCTCGCAGATGAAGGCGTTGGGCATCGGTGTGTCGACCAGCGTCGGCATCGGCGGCGATCCGATCAATGGTTCGTCCTTCAAGGATATCCTTCAGCTCTTCGAGCGCGACGAGGACACCGACGCCGTGGTGATGATCGGCGAGATCGGCGGACCACAGGAAGCCGAAGCCGCGATCTGGGCGCGCGACAACATGCGAAAGCCGCTGATCGCCTACATCGCCGGACTTTCGGCGCCGAAGGGCCGCCGCATGGGCCATGCCGGCGCCATCATCTCCGCCTTCGGCGAATCGGCGCAGGAAAAGGTCGAGATCCTGAAAGACGCCGGCGTCGTCATCGTGCCCACGCCTGCCTCCTTCGGCGAGGTCGTGGCCGACACGCTGGCGCGGACCAAGAAGGCGGCGTGACGGCCGGGCGACGGCCGCATAGTCCACAAAATGTGAAGTCTGGGCCGCCGTAAACGCCGCGGCGGCCCGTCGATCAGCAGGAAACTCGATGAAACCGCGTTTGATTGTCACCCGCAGATGGCCGGCCGCCGTCGAAGCGATCCTCGCCGAGCGCTTCGACACGACGTTCAACCCCAGCGATACGCCGCTGAGCCCTGCCGCGATGACTTCCGCCTTCGCGCATTTCGACGCGATCCTGGCGACGGTCAGCGACCGCTTGCCGGTTGCGGTGTTTCCCGAGAACGCCGCCCGCACCCGCATCATCGCCAATTTCGGCGTCGGCTTCAGCCATATCGATGTCGCGGCAGCCCGCGACCGCGACATCGTGGTGACCAACACGCCTGGCGTGCTGACGGATTGCACCGCCGACCTTGCGCTTAGCCTGATGCTGGCCGTCGCGCGCCGCACCGGCGAAGGCGAGCGGCAGCTGCGAGCCGGAGAGTGGCGAGGCTGGTCGCCGACCCACATGGCCGGGGCAAAAGTGTCGGGCAAGACCTTGGGTATTGTCGGCATGGGGCGCATCGGCAAAGCGACGGCCAGACGCGCGCATTTCGGCTTCGGCATGAAGATCGTATTCTTCAACCGGTCGCCGGTCGATGATGACGAGACGCGCGCTATGGGCGCGGAGCAGTTGCCGACTTTGGACGATGTGCTTACGGCATCCGATTTCGTCTCGCTGCACTGTCCGGGCGGCGTGGAAAACCGCCATCTCATCGATGCTCGAAGCCTGGGGTTGATGAAACGCGGCGCCTTCCTGATCAACACCGCGCGCGGCGACGTCGCCGACCAGGATGCCCTGATCGGTGCACTGCAACGGCGCGAGATCGCAGGTGCAGGTCTCGACGTCTTTGCCGACGAGCCCGCCGTTCCGGAAGCGCTGAAGCAGTTGGAGAACGTCGTGCTGTTGCCGCATCTCGGCAGCGCGACCGAGGAAACGCGGGTGGCGATGGGCATGAAGGTGGTGGAGAACCTGACCGCCTTCTTCGAAGGCCGCCCCGTCCCCGATCGGGTCGCCTGACAGCCGGCGCCGCCCTCCATTCAAGGCGCTGCTGCAGTTGCAATCGATGCAGCCGAGGAAAGCGGTTTGGAACAGAGCAGACGCATCAAATTTCGCGAGGACGAGCGCAGCCTCCTGTTGCGCCTGCTGCTTCAGGTCGCAAGCGCTCGTGAGCCCGAGGTCGCCGCCGTACTGAGCGGGCGTCGGTCGCTTGTCTCGCTTGCCGCGGAACAACGCATCCCGGCGCTTCAGGCGAGCGGCGTGTGGTTCCAGTTGTTGACGATTGCCGACGAGTTGCTTGCCATGCGGGCGCGGCGCGAACTCGAACAAGGCGCGGGCGCCGACGAGGTGACCGGGTCCTTCGCCAGTGTGGTCGCGCAGATGGCGGCGAACGGCCGCTCGGCGGGGGAAGTCCAGGCCACGCTCGATGAGCTATGTGTCGGGCCGACCATGACCGCGCACCCCACGGAGGCCAAGCGCGTCACGGTGCTGGAGATCCATCGCCGCATCTATCGCAAGTTGACCGAGCTCGACCAGCCGCGCTGGGCGCCGCGCGAACGCGACCTGTTGGTCGCCGATCTGGAAAGCGAGATCGAGCTTCTGTGGATGACGGGCGAGCTGCGACTTGAGCGCCCGACGGTCGAGGGCGAAATCGCCTGGGGCCTGCACTTCTTTCGCGAAGTCATCTTCGAGGCAACGCCGCAGCTCTACGGCAAGCTTCAAGGCGCGTTCGAGCGTCACTATCCGGGAGAGCCGATCAGAATCCCCTCCTTCATGCGCTATGCCTCGTGGATCGGCGGCGACCGCGACGGCAATCCAAATGTGACGGCCGCAGTCACCGCTCATGCCCTGGCCGAATACCGCAATACCGCCATAAGCTGGTATCTGACGCAGGTGCAGCGGCTGGTGACGGTGCTCAGCGCCAGCTCCAACGTCATCGACCTGCCGCCGAGCTTCAAGCCGGTGCTGCAAGCCGCGCTTGACAAAAGCGGGCAGGCGCAAGCGATTGCCGCCCGCAACCCCGATGAACCGCTTCGCCAATTCGCTTCGGCCATGCTTGCCCGGCTGGCGGCGACGCGCGACGGCGGCACGGCGGCATATCTCTCGGCGGAGGCGTTTCGTGCCGATCTCAACGCACTGTCTTCCGTTCTCGAAGCGATCGGTGGGCGCGCGGTCGCCAGGCGCTTCGTCCAGCCTCTCATCTCGCAAGCCGGAAGCTTCGGCTTCCGTACGGTCTCGCTCGACATCCGGCAGAACTCCACGGTCGTCAACCGGGCGCTGGCCGAGCTGCTTGCGCTGATAGATCCCGCGGACCCGGTCGCACCCGGCACGCCGCGATGGTCGGCGCACCTCCGCTCAAGCCTCAGCCAGGGCGAGCAACCGGAGATCGACGCAGGCCGGCTCTCGCCTGAGGCGGCCGAACTGCTTTCGACATTCTCTGTCATCGCCAGGCACAATTCGGGCGCGGATACCGACACCGTTGGCTCGTTCGTGCTAAGCATGACCCGCTCGGCCGACGACCTGCTCGCGGTCTATCTGCTGGCGCAATATTGCGGACTTTCGACCGCCCCTGGTAGTAGCGGCACGATCAGGCTGCGCATCGTGCCATTGTTCGAGACCATCGCCGATCTGCAGGCCGCTCCTGCCGTCCTGAATAATTTGCTCGGTGTTTCGCTGGTGCGGCGGACTGTGCGCGATTTTGGCGCGCGCCAGGAAATCATGCTTGGCTATTCGGATTCCAACAAGGACGGCGGCTTCCTCGCCTCCAATTGGGAACTGGCGAAAGCACAAAAGCGCCTTGCCGCGATCGGGCGCAAGCACAAGGTCAGGATCAGTTTCTTTCACGGTCGCGGCGGCTCCGTCAGCCGTGGCGGCGCGCCGACCGGCCGGGCGATCGCGGCGCAGCCGGCGGGCACTGTCGCCGGCAGGATGCGGGTAACCGAGCAGGGCGAGGTCGTTTCTTCGAAATTCGCCAATCGCGGCACCGGCCTCAACCAGCTCGAGGTTCTCGCCGCCGGCGTTCTGGCCCACAGTGTCGGATCGCCCGCTGATGTCGGGCCGAAGGAAACGCCGGAGTTCGACGAAGCGCTCGAGGCTCTGGCGGGCATGTCGCAGGCATCCTATGCCCGGTTGATGGCCGAGCCCGGCTTCCTCGATTATTTCAACCAGGCGAGCCCCGTTGCGGAACTGGCGCTGCTGAAGATGGGCTCACGGCCGGATCGCCGTTTCGGCGCCAGCGGCATTGCCGACCTGCGCGCCATTCCATGGGTGTTCGCCTGGAGCCAGAACCGTCATCTGTTGACCGGCTGGTATGGCATCGGCAGCGCGCTGAACGCCTTTGTCACGGTGCGCGGCGAGGCCGGGCGCGAGCTTCTGGCCCGCATGTTCGAGCGCTCGCGCTTCTTCCGTCTGATCGTCGACGAGGCCGAGAAGACGCTCTACCAGTCCGACATGGAGATCGCGCAGCTCTACGCCGGCCTGGTAGCCGACGCCGATGCAGCTTGGCGAATCTACGGCCGCATCGGAGCCGAATACGAGCTGACGCGACGCCTGATCGGTGACCTCACCGGCGGCGATCTTTCCGCGCGCTTTCCGATGTTCAAGCGGCGTTTCGACAATCTGGGGCGACAGATGGACGACATCCACCGCCTGCAGGTCGATCTGCTGCGCGAGGTTCGGACCAGTCCCGGCACGGCGGATCGAAGGCGGACGACCGACGCCCTGCTCGTCTCGATCAATTGCATCTCGGCCGGCCTCGGCTGGACGGGATAGGCCCGGTTTTTTTCAGAACGGAAGGGCTTGAAACCCAAAGCGGCGGCGCGGTCCGCAGGATCTGGCGCCGCTTTTGTTTTGGCCCGCAGAACGTCGGACGCGCCGCCTCACGGGCTCATCCAAGCAGTGCCTTTTTGGGGGAGAATGGTGCGGTCGAGAAGACTCGAACTTCCACGGGTTGCCCCACAGCGACCTCAACGCTGCGCGTCTACCAATTCCGCCACGACCGCACGTGGTAGGAGCCGGAACCGTCCGGCCCGGGGCCTGTAGCAAATCGTTTCCGGCGAAACAAGGGTGCCGTGCGGAATATTCGCTAATGCATGTCGCCCAAAAGTGCGTGGCGGTTTTTGGGAGAACGACATGCTCAGACAAAGCTCCTGGCGCAATGCTCCACAGCCTGGACACGGGCCGGGCGAAACTGGACGTTTCAGCCAATTGCCGCCATATGAGGGGAGCATCGAGAAAGTTCCATGACAGAACGCAGCCAGATCGCCACGTCGTTCCTGCCCCTTCCCGGTTCGGCGCCGGTCGAGTGGGTGATCGAGCCCGGCCTGACGTCTTATCCCGACGCGCTCGCCTTCATGGAATCGCGCGCCGAGGCCATCCGCAATGGCGCTGCCGGCGAGATGGTCTGGCTGGTCGAGCATCCGCCGCTCTACACCGCCGGCACCAGCGCCCGTATCGAGGACCTCATCGACCCTGACCGCTTTCCGGTCTTTGCCGCGGGACGCGGCGGCGAATACACCTATCACGGCCCCGGCCAGCGCGTCGCCTATGTCATGCTCGACTTGAAGCGCCGGCGCGAGGATGTTCGCGCCTTCGTTGCCGCGCTGGAAGAGTGGATCATCGGCACGCTTGCAGCCTTCAACGTGCGCGGCGAGCGCCGCGAGGATCGCGTCGGCGTCTGGGTGGTGCGGCCGGATCGGCCTGCCCTGCCTGACGGCACGCCCGCCGAGGACAAGATCGCCGCAATCGGCATCAGGCTCAGGCGCTGGGTGAGCTTTCACGGCATTGCCATCAATGTCGAGCCGGAGCTTTCCCACTTCGGCGGCATCGTGCCCTGCGGCGTTTCGGACCATGGCGTGACCAGCCTCGTCGATCTCGGCCTTCCGGTCACCATGGCCGATCTCGATCTCGCGCTGAAATCCGCCTTCGAGGACGTGTTCGGGCCTGCCGCGGCCCCGGTCGCCGAGCCGGCCCGAAAGGCAGGGTAATCCGGCGCGGCTACATCAGTTGCGCGGAGGCCCAGAGCACGCCATAGCCGTGAATGGAAAAGACCGCCAGCAGCGCGCCGGCCATGGCCAGGCGATCGAAGGCGTGGATCGACTTCAGCTCGTGACGCGGTTTCACGCCGCTGCCGACCGTGAGCAGGCTGAGGACCGAGAACACCGCGCCGGCGACGAGCAGGAAGCTGGGCGAGAAGCCGGCGCGCCAGCCG
>NZ_RZSV01000026.1:0-37723 GCF_004023205.1 Mesorhizobium sp. M1A.F.Ca.IN.020.03.2.1
GAATCTTTGCCCGTCGAAGTGAAATTGCGCCGTCGAGAATTCCCGATGCTCTCTATCGACGGATCATCCAGACATCTTGATGCCGCGCAGAGCGCAGAATGTGAGCCTATTGCTCATAATGGACAACGCACACCAAACAAAGCACCTCATCTTGTCCAGCGGAAAGATTTACAAGTCAAGGCGGAGCAGAACCGAACCGGACGAAAGGGCAAAGCTTGCGCGGCAAAAAAGCGAGCTTTGCGCTCACATTCAAGATCTGCCACTGGAGAGCTTGATCCGCTCAGGCTCCGCTGCGGACGGCGTGGAGGACTCCGCCGTTCCATGCTCCTCGCAAGTTCGGGGGGAGAAAACCGTTGCGCACAGTCCTGGAATTGCTGTTCTTCGTTGGTCGCAATTCCGGACGGAAAACCGCTTCGCACTTTTCCTGGAATTGCTGTTCTTCCTTGGTCGCAATTCCGGACGGAAAACCGCTTCGCACTTCCTGGAATTGCTCTCAGGCCAAATGTGAGTATCCTGCTTATATTCTCGGGAGGCAGGTTGGGGATGTCTACTCGCATTGCAAAGCCAGCCCCGCGCATGCGCAAGGAGCCGCGCCAGGCGCGCTCGGTCGCCACCGTCGAGGCGATAATCGAAGCAGGTGCCCGCGTTCTAAGCGAGATCGGCTGGGCGGGCTTCAGCACCAACAAGGTGGCCGAGACCGCGGGCGTGAGCATCGGGTCGCTCTATCAATATTTCCCCGACAAGCTTGCGCTGGTCGACGCCATCCGACGCCGCCACTTCGACCATGTGCTGTCCGTCATTCGCGAAGCCGCGGCCGAGGAGAAGCCGCTCAGGCAATTCGCGCGCGAGCTGGTGCGCGGCATGATCGCCGCGCACAGCATTCACCCGACGCTGCATCAGGTGCTGCTCGACGAGACGCCGGGCGACCGCGGCTCGCGCGCCGCGCATGCCTCGTTCCAAGCCCGCTATCTCGAGCACTATGCGGCGGCCGTCGCGCAATACCGCCGGCGCCTGAAGAATACCGAGACCGTGGCGCGCGTGCTCTCCTCAGCCGTCGAGGGCGTGATCCACAATGCGGCGCGCCGCAACATGCTCGATGCGCCGGAGCTGCAGAAGCAGCTCGGCGAGCTGATCTGCGCCTATCTGTCCGGCCAGGGCGCGCGAGCGTGACCAGCGCGATACCGACGCCGTCAGGGTCGATAGCCGAGGCAGATCGCGCCCAGCGCGACGACGGCACAGGCTCCGATACGGAGCGGCGTCAACTGCTCGCCGAGGAAGAAGCGGCCGATGAAGGCCGCGAAGACGACGCTGGTCTCGCGGATGGCGGTGATCGGCCCGGCCGGCCCCTGCGCGAAGGCGGCGACCACCGCGCCATAGGCCAGCAGCGCGAATAGGCCGCCGCTCAAGGCCTTGCGTGTTTCCGGCGCACGCAGGTCGACAATGAGCCTGCCGCGCAGGCCGACGAAAGCCGCCGGCAGCAGGGCACCGTAGATCAGCAGCACCCAGGCGGTGTAGGCGGCGCTGTCGCCGGCGACGCGCACGCCGATCGCGTCGACCGTCGCATAGGCCGCGATGATGACGCCGGTGGCCAACGCGTAGAGGATCGATGTCACTGAGGCCCTGCCCCGCCCGACTGACAGACCCATAATGCCGCAGGCGACCAGCGCGACGCCGATGAGTTCCGGCGCGGCGAGCCGCTGGCCGGCCAGCAGGAAGCCGCCGAGCGCCACCAGCAGCGGCACGCTGCCGCGCACGATCGGATAAACCTGCCCGAGCTCGCCATAGCGGTAGGCGGCAACCAGGAACACGCTGTAGCCGACCTGAAGGACGGCCGATAGCACGACATAGGGCCAGGCAGCCGCAGCCGGCAGCGGATGGAAGAGCGCCAGGACAATAGCAGCGGCAGTGCTCGAGAAGCTCATGACTGTGACCGTCCACAGCCTGTCGGCCCCGGTCCGTAGGAAGGCGTTCCAGCTGGCATGCAAAATGGCCGCGGACAGCGCGAGCCCAACGACCGTCGCGTTCATTGGGGGACCCGCGCTCCGGCGAGGATGGCGGAAGCCGCCTTGCGCGCATTGGCGATGGCGGCATCAGCCTCCCCCATCTGGGCCATCAGCGTCGCGCCTTCGATCAGCATCAGCAGCGCCGTGGCGACGCCCTCGGCCCGCTCCGACGGCATCTCTTCTTCCAGGATGGCGCGCAGGCGCGCCCGCAAACCCTTCTTCTGGCGGCTGGCTGCCTTGAACACCGGATGATCGGGATCGCCGAACTCGGCGAGCGCGTGCGCGAACAGGCAGCCGTGGAAATCCGGATCGCGAAACCAGCGTTCGTGCCAGTCCAGTATCGTGAAGATCTTCGCTTCCGCCGTGTCCGCCGACGCGGCCAGCCGGTCGAGCTGGCGTTCGAAACGCGCCGCGCGGTGCTCCAGCACCGCGACGATCAGATCGTCCTTCGCCGGGAAGTGGCGGTACATCGTCATCTTGGCGATGTCGGCCTCGGCGATAATGCGATCGATGCCGGTGGCGTGGAAGCCGTCGCGCTTGAACAGCGAATACGCGCTGTCGACGACATGCTGGCGTTTGGCGGAAGGCGATGAGGGCATCATGTCGCCGCGTGATGAGACAGGTCTGTCTCTTTTAAGGCGACAGTTCGACAGTTGTCAATCGGCAGCCATTAGCCGATTTGCCTTCCGGCGATGGCCGGCAAGCTCACAATATTCGCGATGGGACTGATGCCGTCGACGGGCCGAACGGAGTGGGGTGCGACCTGAAGCCCGCAGACCGGGGAATGGATCGGCGGCTTCTTATCGAAGCACGCGGCAGCGGCCGTTATAAACCATCCAGCGGTCGAAGCCGGAGACGCAGAACTCGACATTGTCGCCGATCGAGGCGAAGCCCTGGCCTTCCTCGATCAGGTAGAAGATCGAGCGGTCGCGGCCGTCCGACAGGCTGACGGTGGCGCGGCAATAGTGCCGGCCGATCGGCCATCTCTCGCTCGACGGCAGATAACGATGCAGGCGGATGTTATGGAAATCGGTGATCGCGACATCCGGCAGGTGCGGCACATGATGAACCTGATAGCTGAAGCGATCGGTGATCTTGCTCAGCACCCAGGCCTCGCCGCAGACGCTGCCGTCATCCTCGGTTGAAACGGCAAGGTCGGCGGCCTGCGCTGCCTGGGTGAAACCAAGCGACGTGCCAAGCGGCGTCAGAAGCGAAATCAGCGCGGCAAGGGCGGAATGGGCGAAGCGAGTCATGACAGCCTCTCAAGGTCGGTTGCGCGCACTGTGCGGATTCGCCCGGCGGCGGTCAAGCGGTTGTGAAGACAATGGTTTCCCAAATCATCGTTCCAGATGCGGTCCGGCTGTCAGGCCGTTCCCGCCACCAGCAGTCCGCCGATGACGGCCAGGTTGATCAGGAAGGCTTTGCGCAGCACCTGCCGCTCCGGCTCTTCGGACTCCCAGAAGCGCAGCAGCGCGACGTTCGTCGCCAGCGTGAACAGGACAAGCGCGCCGGCGGCGAAAGGCACGGCACGGCCGAGCGCGAGCATCAGGCCGGCGACGACCTCGAGCGCTGAGCCGGCTGCCAGCATGACAGCGGGAGCCGGAAACTTCCGGCTCGCCAGATAGTCGCACATCGCCTTGAATTTCAGGAAGTGCTCGATGCCGGCGAAGACGAACACGCCGCCGATGAGAAGCGCGCCTATCGCCTGAACGGTATCGATCGACATGTCGACCTCCTGCCAGGCTTCCGGGTCAATCCTTCGGGATGAAAGCGGGGTTGTAGACGACTTCCCAGAGATGATCGTCGGGATCCTGGAAATAGCCGGCATAGCCGCCCCAGAAGGTCTTTTGCGCCGGCTTGGCGACGCGCGCGCCGGCCTTGACGGCCTCGGCCATCGCAGCGTCGACCTCGGCCGCGCTCGACACGTTGTGGCCGATGGTGAACTCGGTCGGACTGCGGCTGCTCTGCGGCACGGTGGCGTCGAGGGCGATGCTCGCGCGCTCGAAGATCGCGAATTTCAAGCCGCCGGCAAGCTCGAAGAAGGCGACGGCGCCGTGCTCGAACTCGCGGCCGATGATGCCTTCGGTCGGCAGGCCCAGGCCGTCGCGATAGAATTTGAGCGACGCCTCCAGATCGTCGACGCCAAGGGTAAAGACGGTGATGCGAGCTTTCATTTCTCTCACTCCCTTCTATATTCGTCACCACATCCGCGACCGGATGCGGCGCGGTGAAGGCGCTGGACGCGCCAAGAGGCTGCATCCGTTTTGCCACGGCGGAAGCGACCCGCATTGAAGATTTCGGCCAAAAATGGCCGAAGCGGACCCGCCAGAGCACGCCGAAGCAGATCGGAGAAGATATGGAAGCGGTCCTGGCGCAGACCACCGGCTTCTTTCGGGAACGGCCCGCCCCGGGAGGCCTGGCCGGCGCCTTCTCCGCCGTCTGGGTGCATCGCATGGCGAAGCAGGACGTCCCCCCAATCGTCGTCACGCCGGACGCGACGATCGATCTGCAATGGATCGAAGGTCGCTTCCGCGTGGCCGGACCGGACAAGGAGCCGCAGATCGAGCGCCTTTCCCCCGGGTCGGTGATCATCGGCTTCCGCTTCCGGCCGGGCGCGGCCGCCGGGTGGCTCGGCGTGCCGGCCGGCGAAATCGTCGGCGGGCGGCTGAGCCTCCAGGACTTATGGGGTACGCGTGCCCGCGAACTGTCGGATCGCGTCAAGGCCGCGCCCGACCTCGCCGGCATGGTGCGGCAGTTGGAAAATGAAGTCGGCGCGCATACAGAGGGGCGCGATGCGCTCGATGCGCTGATGGGCAGGGCCTTCGACCTCATTGATGAAGGCCTGTCGCCGGAGACGCCGCTGGTTCCCTGTCTGCTCAACCGCCTCAACATGAGCGAGCGGACGCTGCGCCGGCGTTTCGAGGACGCTTTCGGCTATGGTCCGAAGACGCTCGACCGCATCCTGCGCTTCCACCGCTTCCGGCGCCTGCAGCGACGGCATAGCGATGGCTCGACCGCGCTGCTCGCCATCGAGGCCGGCTATGCCGACCAGGCGCATCTGATCCGCGAAACCCGGCGGCTGACCGGCGTGACACCCTCGGCGCTGGCGTAGCTCAATCTTCGGCTGGTCCCGGTCTCACTCACCGGCCAGCCATTCGATCGTCCAGCGCGACGGCTGTTCGACGGCAAGCGCTCCATGCAAGGCCGGCAGCATCACCCGCAATTCGGCCTCCAGCGTGAAGGGCGGGTTCACCACCACAAGGCCGCTGCCGTCGAGGCTCGGTTCGCTCGAGGCAGGCCGGATCTCGAAGCCGATGTCGAGCAGTTTTGGAATGCCTGTCTCCTTCAGCGCGGCGCGGAAGGCGGCGACCGCCTTGCGATCCTTGATCGGATACCAGAGCGCGTAGATGCCGCCCGGCCAGCGCCGGTGCGCTCGGCGCAGGTTCTCGACGAGACGCTGGAACTCGCCCTCCTCCTCGAAGGGCGGATCGACAAGCACGAGCCCGCGCTTTTCCTTCGGCGGCAGATGCGAGCCGAGCGCCATCCAGCCATCGAGCTCGATCACCCTGGTCTGGAAGTCGCCGGCGAAGACGGCTTTGAGCCGCGCAGCGTCCTCGGAATGCAACTCGATCGCCGTAAGCCGATCCTGCTTGCGCAGGAGATGGCGCACGATCAGCGGTGAGCCGGGATAGCGGCGGAGACCGCAGTCGGGATTTTCCAAGCGCACCGCTTCCAGATAGGGCTGAAGCAGCGCGGCCGTCCGAGGCTCGAGCGCGGCCTCGGACACCCGGCCGATGCCGCCCTGCCATTCACCCGTCTTGCCGGCCTCCACCGACGCGAGATCGTAGCGGCCGATGCCGGCGTGAGTGTCGATAACGCGAAAGGCCTTGTCCTTCTGCTTCAGATACTCGACCAGCCGGCTGAGCACCGCGTGCTTGACGACATCGGCGAAATTGCCGGCGTGGTAGGCGTGGCGATAATTCATGCCGCCTTCACCTTTGCGAACCGCCGCGGCCCCAGCGCGGCGGCGGGGGCTGCGAGTTGGGATTCTGCGGCGGCTTGTTGCCGCGCCCAAAGACCAGCGAAAGCACCAGTCCAGCCAAGCCGACTCCCATCAGCGTGTAACCAGCCGGCTGCGCGCGTTCGTCGACCGAGCCGGTGCCCGCACGCAAGATCAGGTCGACGGCGCGCATGTCGATCCCGTCCGCATCGCCCGGACCGACAGTGAAGACGTAAGCGCCCGGCGTGACCGTCTCTATCACACCGGCCTCGTCGCGAAAGATCTTGTCGGGCAGCTGCGGGCTCACCTGCCGTGGATTGTCGGTGTGGTTGAAGGAGAGCGTCGAGGCGAGCGCCGTGCGGCCGCCGCTTGCCGCGGTCAGCGTCAGCACCGTGTGCTGCTGCGAGGCGACGCGCTCGGCACGCGCGGTGAGGTCGACCAGCACGCGAACAGGCGCGTCGCGCGCAGCGAGCCGTACGGTCGCCGGCCGGAAGCGGCCGCCCTCGTAGACGCGCCAGGTGCCGATCGCATGGCCGGAGAAATTGCTCACCGCCCAGGGATAAAAGACCCCGATGGCAGCCCCGGCGATGAGGACAAGAACCGAGAGGAAGCGCATTGAAAGCCCTGGTTAGAGTTTCTTGCGGGCGCGATCGCCACTTTTGGCGGCCTCGTCCCGGGCAGCGTCGCGTATCCGCTCCATCTCGTCCAGAAACATCTCCAGGCCAAGCTCGAAAGTCTTGTCGAAACCGCTTGTGCCAAAATAAGCTGCGGCCGCCACGACACTGGGATAGTCGCGCTGCAATTCTTCGTCGCTGACCGTGGTGACCGCCGACGGCCCCTTGGCGTAGCCGGCGGTCTCGTCGAGGATCGCGCCCATCAGATAATAACCGGCGGCGCGGAACAGACGGGCGCTGAGCTCAGGTCCGAAGCCGCCATCCTCGAACAGGCCGATGATGGCGTTCAACTTGGCGAGGCAGGGCGGCGAGTTCATGCGATAGACGACGATGAACGGCGCGAAGGCCGGATGCTCCGTCGCCACACGCCGGAATTCCTGCATACCGATGCGCGCCCGCTCACGCCAAGGAAGGCTGTCATCGGGGATCACGAGCCCGCTCATCTGGCGATCGACCAGCGCCTCGTAGAGATGCGCCTGCGAGGGAAAGTGATGGTAGATGCTCATCGCCTCGCAGCCGAGCCTGGCGGCGAGCTTGCGCATCGAGAAGCCGGAGAGCCCTTCCCGCTCGATTACCTCAAAGGCCGCGTCCTCGATCATCTCGCGGGACAATTTTCCGCGGGTTCGGATTTTCTTGCTCGGTGAGTCCATGGCGCCGCTTGACAACTTACACTGTAAGGTTCATGTTCAAATCACCTTACACCGTAAGGCTAACAAAAACCAGAGGAGAACACCATGCCTGTCATTCGCATCATCTCAAGCGCGCATTCCTGCCTTCGTTCCGCCTCGCTGCTCGCCGCTATCGCGTTCACCGCGGCCTTGACCGTGCCTGCCGGCGCCGACGACTATGACGCCGCCATCAAGGACATCCAGTCGACCATCGGGGGCGTACCCGGCTTCATGAAGCAGTTCCCGAAAGCCGGTCTGCCCGGCGCGTGGGCCGAGGTCAAGGCCATCGAGCTCAGCGACAAGACGGCGCTGCCGCCGAAGGTGAAGTCGCTGATCTCGCTGGCGGTCGCGGCGCAAATCCCCTGCAATTATTGTGTCTGGTCGGACACCGAGAACGCCAAACGCGCCGGCGCCACCGACGAGGAGATCCAGGAGGCAGTCGCCTTGGCCGCCTTGACCCGCCACTGGAGCACCATCTTCAACGGCATGCAGGTCGACTTCGCCCAGTTCAAGAAGGAGATGGGCGGAGAATAGGGAGGGGCTATGAGGAGTAGAAACAGGAATGCACGGCGTCCAGCCGTCCAAACTGCGCTGCTCCTTGTGCTCCCTTTTTGATGCATCTCAGAGTGGTGGCGATGCCGGGAGGCCATCTCGGCGTGCCGGACAGCACGGCTGCGGAGCCGTCGTCACCACGGCCGCCTAGCGCCGATCAATTCGGAAAGCGCGTTTCGCAGACAGGGCCTGCGGGCTCGCCAGATCTACCTGTTGGCGAGCTAAGATATACTTGCGCAATTCTCTAGCCCGAAAGACCGGCCGCAAGAAATGCCAGAGCCCGAGAGACGGCGCCAGACGCGTTCCTTGTTCTTCACCTTGAAGCCTCCGCCCTAACGCTCGACGAGTTTTGCGAAGACCGCGGCACGCGGTGTTTACCGCGGGAAAGCCGGACGGAACCGCCCCTTTTATGACGCAAAAGGCGCGCCTGCCTACGCCTACAGTTAACCAACAGCAAAAGAGTAACGTTAACGAATCCCTAAATTAGTTGACTATGCGGCGCACAGGTATATCTTTCTATACGTTGGGTGTGCAATTTGGGCGAGCAGTCCGCGGTGGTGGCAACCATGTTCGTGGATCGCGACTTAGGGGCAAAGGGACGCTGAGCGGCAGCACATAAGCCGTACGGCAACGACCCCGCTTACTCAGACAAAACACACGTTTCTGGCGACTCCGCGTATGCGGAGGGATCGCCATGATTTCACCTGGTCGGGCAACGCTGTTGCCCCGGCCCGGAACGATGATGCGTGGGTGTGTGCGAGTATGAGGTCGCCATGGGTAGGGTCATCAAGGTTCTGAAGCTGGACACCAAGCCGGGACGGAGGCGTGCCGATCAAGGACGCGCGCTGGTCGCCGGCGGAGCAGGATTTCTGGGTTCTCATCTGTGCCAAAGGCTGCTTGCCGATGGATATGAAGTCATCGCGCTGGACAATTTCCACACGGGCAAGCGCTACAACCTGTCAGCGATAGCGCGTGACGCGACTTTCACCTGCATCAGGCACGACATCGTCGAGGAACTGCCGACGGACCTGGCTGTCGACGAGATCTACAATCTCGCCTGCCCGGCTTCTCCGCCGCATTACCAGGCCGATCCGATCCACACCTTCAAGACCAGCGTGCTCGGCTCGATCAACCTTCTGGAGCTCGCGCGGCGACACAACGCCAAGATCTTCCAAGCCTCGACTTCGGAGGTCTATGGCGATCCGCTGGTGCATCCGCAACCCGAAGGTTACTTCGGCAATGTCAACACGCACGGTCCGCGCTCCTGCTACGACGAGGGCAAGCGCTCGGCCGAGACGCTGTTCTTCGATTACTCACGGACATACGGCATCGATGTCCGCGTCGCGCGCATCTTCAACACCTATGGCCCTCGCATGCGGCCCGACGACGGCCGCGTGGTGTCGAACTTCATCGTCCAGGCGCTGCGCGGCGACGACATCACCGTCTACGGCAGCGGCGCGCAGACGCGCTCCTTCTGCTTCGTCGACGACCTGATCGAAGGCTTCGTGCGCCTGATGAACGCCGGCGTGGCCCCCCAGCACCCGGTCAATCTCGGCAACCCCGTCGAGTTCACCGTCATGGAATTGGCCGAGCTGGTCATCGACTATACGAATTCACGCTCGCGCATCGTGCACCGGCCGCTGCCGGTCGACGACCCCAGGCAGCGCAAGCCCGATATCTCGTTTGCCAGGCAGCATCTCGGCTGGGAGCCGAAGGTTGCGCTGAGCGAAGGCCTCGCCCACACCACTGCCTATTTCGACGCCGTCCTGGGCGGACGCCGGTTCATCGCCCCGCGCAGGGTCCAGGCATCAACCGCCAGGGAGGCAACGGCATGATGACCCGCCGCCCCGTTCTGGTGACGGGTGGCGCCGGCTTCATCGGCAGCCATGCCTGCAAGCTGCTGTCGGCGGCGGGCTACTTGCCGGTGGTCTACGACAATTTGAGCCGCGGCAACGAGAAAGCCGTCGCCTGGGGGCCGCTGGTCGTCGGCGACATCCGCGACCGCGAAGCGTTGCGGCGGGCGATCGAGACTCACAGACCACAGGCGATCATCCATTTCGCCGCCCTTGCCTATGTCGGCGAGTCGGTCAGCGCGCCGGCGGATTACTATGCGACCAATGTCGGCGGCACCATCGCCGTACTGGACGCCGCCCGGGCAAGCGGCATCGACAAGGTGATCTTTTCCTCGAGCTGCGCGACCTATGGCGTGCCGGAAGCATTGCCGGTGAGCGAGGCCTCGCCGCAGAAGCCGATCAGCCCCTATGGCCGCAGCAAGCTGATGGGCGAAGAAATCATCAGGGACTATGCCGCTGCCTATGGAACGAGATACGCGATCCTTCGCTACTTCAACGCCTGCGGCGCCGATCCCGAAGGCGAGCTTGGCGAGTGGCATACACCCGAAACCCACCTCATTCCGAGGGTGCTGATGGCGGCGTCCGGCATGATCGAGGCGATCGAGGTCTTCGGCGCCGATTACGAGACGGCGGACGGCACATGCGTGCGCGACTACATCCACGTCAGCGACCTCGCGCGCGCGCATCTCATGGCATTGATGCATCTCGAGGCCGGCGGCGACAGCCTGTCCGTCAATCTCGGCGCCGGCCGAGGCATCTCGATAAAGGAGATCCTCGAGGCCGTCGGCCGCGTCACCGGCCGGACGGTCCCGGTCGCCTATAAACCGCGCCGGCCCGGCGACCCGGCCGGGCTGTTCGCCGATCCCAGCCTAGCACAAGAGCAATTGGGCTTTGTGGCGGAACTTTCCGATCTAGACACCATCGTCAGGACGGCAGCGCCCTTCTTCGGGCTCCGACTGGCCCTGAAGCCGAAGGTTTTCAAAGCGTCCGCCGGCGTCTCGCGCGCGAAGCGCGCGCCGCGCGGCATGAACGCCGCGGAAAAACGCCAGCCTGCACGGCTGGCAGTCGTCCCTGTGAGTACTGTGTCGGGGCGTGGGCTCGCTGAGCTGGGTTGACGGCTTGTCTCAGCGAGCCTCTTAGATTTGATACGCCGGGACAATTCCGAGCGGAAACTGCTAGAGCAATTCCAGGACGTGTGCAGCGGTTTTCCGTCCGGAAATTGCGTGAGCAAAGAGATAGAGCGGGTCGGCGTTTCCGTGAAACGGCCAGCCGCTCTAGGCATTTTTCTGGACGTGCGCCAGCAGCGACTAACTCTTGGGATCGACCAACTTGCGGGCCTTTTCGAAATCGACGCTCCTGGTATCGCCCGCCTGAATTTTCTTGAACTCGTCGGCCGAATTGTCCGAAGCGTGCCTGAAGCTGTACCACCGGCCATCCGGATCCCTCCGTTGCTGGACGGTCCCGTTCAGGACGCGATGGCTGAAACAGGTGCGGATGGGCTGTGCCGCATAGGCCGTGGACCGCCAGAGGAGCTCCATGCACATCTTGCCATCATTGCTGAGATGCCATGTACCTTCGGCGAAGGACGTTGAACCAGGCTTGGACGTCCAGGCACGCATGCGCCTGTCCTGGGCGAAATAGGCGGCTCCGTCCTCCCAGTTCCAGGTGCGGTCGGCATAGAACAACTGCAACTCAAATGCCGTCGGCGTGGTGCCTGCTTGTGCCGTTGCCGGAGACCCAGCGCCGGCTGCGTGAGCAACGCCGGACAGCGCCACTCCACCGCAGAAGAGCAGAAGCATCAGGTCCGCGCGCCGCGCAGAACGACGGCACCTCACGCTCCGCGCTGGTCTGGACGGCAATATTTTTCGAACTGCAGGAATGATGAGCGATAACATTTCGACGACGCCTTTCGATCTGGCGTCACTACCCAGATTGGGTATTCGATCCCAATGCGCAGCTACCGCCCCCACGTGATATTAACTGCCGCTCGAGGAATGGTGTCAACCTTCCCGTCGCAGCGAGCCAAGATCGCCCGCGGACGGTGATTGCGGCCGCGCCAAAGCTTGTGGATGGGCAAGCCGCTGGTTTATAGGATCGGCCGCTTATGATGGAGCAGAAACGTTGAACGGGCCGGCGACCACGGAAGGGCTCGGAATCTTGGCGCCTCGCCAGGCCATTGAAAACCGGCAAGGGAGCCGGCGGCCTGGAGCGGTCCCCTTCCGTGCGCCCGATTTCGAAATCGAAGCAATTACCCGGAATGCGGCGGTCGGCGCCATTCGGAGAACTGGTTGAAAAGAGCATTCTCGATAATCGTCACCCTGGCGCTGCTGGCATGGCTTGCCGCAGACTCGCGCTGGAAGATGGTGGGCGACGCCTTCGCCAGCATCACGCCCAGCGCCTTCACTGCGGTGACGCTGGCGCTGTTCGTCACTTATGTGCTGCGCGCGCTGCGGGTCTGCGACGAGTTCCGCGACGAGGTGAACGGCCGCTTCGGCGCCTGCCTGCGCGTCATCCTGATTCACAACGCCATGATCAACGTGGTGCCGTTCCGCGGCGGCGAGACCGCCTTCCCGCTGCTGTTGCGGCAGGTGTTCGGCATCTCGATCGTGCGCGCCGGCGCTTCGCTCCTGTGGTTCAGGCTGCAGGACGCCTTCGTCGTCGGCGTGCTCGCGTGCCTGGTGTGGCCCGGTCTTCACCCGGCCCTCAGGGCCGCGGGCATCGCGGCGCTGATTGCCGCCGCCTGGTATCTGCCGCGCTGGGCGCGCGCGCCGCATGACTGGGCCGGGCGCGGCAGCATCGTGTCGAAGCTCGGCAAGCTGCGCGATATCTTCACCGAGGCCACGGGGCGCTCCCGCTACGGCTGGTGGTGGACGGTCGCCAACTGGACGCTGAAGCTTGCCGTGCAGGGATGGCTGCTCGCCATGCTGCTCGGCACCTCCTTCCAGACTGCCTTTCCCGGCGCCGTCGGCGCCGAGGCCGCCGCCATCCTGCCGGTGCAGGGTGTCGCCGGTTTCGGTACCTACGAGGCGGGCGCGGCAGCGGCGCTGCTTTATTCCGGCATCGCCATGAAGGACGGGCTGCAGGCGGCGCTGGCGCTGCATCTGTTCATCCTCTGCTCGGCCGTTGCCACCGGTGCGATCGCCTGGCTGTTTCCCTCGAAATCGACGCTGCCGGAGACGCCGGCTACGGGACCCGCAAGGAAATGACCGCCATGGACATGCTTCCCATTCCTCAGTCGGGGCTGCCTGCCGGTGCCGTCATGCCCGAGCACCAGCTTTCCATCGTCATCCCGATGTATAACGAGGCCGACAACGTCGAGCCGCTGATCGTGCGTATCCACCAGGCGATGGAGAACTACAGCCAGCCCTGGGAAGTGGTGCTGGTGGACGACGGCAGCACCGACGCCACGCCGAATGAAATTCGCCGCCTGGCGGCCGAATACGGTGCGCATGTGCACGCTGTGGAGCTGGTGCGCAACTTCAAGCAGACGGCGGCCATGCAGGCCGGCCTCGACGCTGCCCGCGGCGATGTCATAGCGACGCTCGACGGCGACCTGCAGAACGATCCGTTCGACATACCGCGCATGGTCTATCGACTGCTGACCGAGGACCTCGACCTCGTCGCCGGCTGGCGCAAGAACCGTCAGGAGGGTTTCTGGATGCGCCGGCTGCCGTCACGCATCGCCAACTCGCTGATCGCGCGCGTCACCGGGGTTCGGCTGAAGGACTATGGCTGCAGCCTCAAAGTGTTCCGCGGCAGCGTCATCCGCAGCGTCAGGCTCTATGGCGAAATGCACCGCTTCATCCCGGCCTGGCTGGCGACTGTGACGACGCCGCGCCGCATCGCCCAGGAGGTGGTGACGCATCACGCCCGCATCCACGGCCAGTCGAAATACGGCATCTCGCGCACCTTCCGCGTGGTGCTCGACCTGGTCTTCATGTTCTTCTTCATGCGCTACCGCACCAGGCCCGGCCATTTCTTCGGCGGCATCGGCATCGTGTTCGGCGTGCTCGGCTCGCTGATCCTTGCCTACCTGTTCAGCTTGAAGGTGTTTTTCGGACAGGACATTGGAACGCGCCCGATGCTGTTCACCGGCTTCTTCCTGGTCATCGCCGGCCTGCAGATGGTAACGTCGGGCGTGCTCGCCGAGATGCTGTCGCGCGTCTATCTCGAGGCCAATGTTTCGCTCGCCTATGTGGCGCGCCCGCAGCCCGCGCCTGGCGAAGGCGATGGCTGGCGTTGGCCGAGCCCGCCGGCGCAAGCCAAGAAAGCCCCGAGACGGAAATGATCCCGCCCCTGCCCTCATCCGAGGTCCGCGCATGACCATCCTTGTGACCGGAGCCGCCGGCTTCATCGGCAGCCATGTCTGCGAGCGCCTGCTCGCCCGCGGCGACGCCGTTGTCGGCGTCGACAGCATGAACGCCTACTACGACCCGGCATTGAAGGCGGCACGGCTCGCCAGGCTTTCCGGCCGGCACGGATTTTCGTTCCAGCAACTCGACATAGCCGAGTCGGGCGCGCTGGCGGCGAACCTCAAGGGAACGCTGCTGAGCGGCATCGTGCATCTCGGCGCCCAGGCGGGCGTGCGCTATTCGCTCGAAAATCCGCGCGCCTATATCCACGCCAACATCGCCGGCCACCTGGAGGTGCTGGAGCTCTGCCGTGCATCGCCCGAGATCAAGCATCTGGTCTATGCCTCGTCGAGCTCGGTCTATGGCGGCAACACCAAGGTGCCGTTCGTGGAAAGCGACCGCGTCGACAATCCGGTGTCGATCTACGCGGCGACCAAGAAGGCGGACGAGCTGATCAGCTCGACCTATTCGCATCTCTTTGGGCTGCCGCAGACGGGCCTGCGCTTCTTCACCGTCTATGGCCCCTGGGGACGACCGGACATGGCGGCCTGGATCTTCACCGAGGCGATGCTCTCCGGCAAGCCGATCCGCGTCTTCAACCATGGCGAGATGTGGCGCGATTTCACCTATGTCGACGACGTTGTCGAGGGCGTGATTGCGGTTCTCGACAAGCCGCCGGCGGCCGGCCGCGAGCGCCACCGCATCTACAACATCGGCAACAGCCAGCCGGTGCATCTCGGCCGCTTCATCGAGACGCTGGAAGGGCTGCTCGGCGTGAAGGCCATCCGTGAGGATCTGCCCATGCAGCCCGGCGATGTCGAGAAGACCTTTGCCGACACCAGCGCGCTAGAGCGCGACATCGGCTTCAAGCCGAAAGTGCCGATCGAGGAAGGACTGGCGAAATTCGTCGACTGGTACCGGCGGGAATGGCGGCCGGAGGGCAAGCTGTAAAGCGAAGCGCTGCCGCCGATGCCCTGCCCTACATGCATCCTTCGATAAACGGACCGCTGACCCATAGCGAGCCGTTGGTATACATGGCGGTTCCGCTGTCGTCGGTGTAGCCATGGGATTGCTCGTCCACGTGCAGCTTGCTCTTGGGCACAAGCTGCCCGTTCACTTTTATGCTCTTGATGAAAAGGTTGCGATCGCCGGGCCGGCCGTCTCCGGCCCACTCGTCGTTGACATAACGAATTTCGATCGTCTTTGGATTGGGCACGCCGCTAAGGTCGATGTGGAACGGTTGCGCCTCGACGGCCGCCTCCGTCAGTTCCGCCACGCGCTGCTCGCCTGTCGAGGCCTTGCTCTCCTTGCCCTGGACGGCGATCTCGCCAAGGCGCTTGCCGTCGGCGAAGACGTCGAAGCGAGGCTGACCCTGGTAGTCGGTGCCGGCCGCGTCGATCTCCAAGCTTGTGGCTGTGCAGTGCCCCGCGTCTCCGGCCGCGTTGGCGACAAGTGTGGCTATGCGCCGCTTTTGCGATTGCACCCAGCCGGCAATCGGCTGCAGCAGCGCCGTTCGATCGCTCAAGCCTTCTTCGAATAGGTTCGTCTTTTCGCCGGGATCGGCCTTAAGGTCGTATTCCTCGACCTTGCCGGTGGTAGCGTTGAAAATCACCTTTCGATCATTATCGCGATAACCGAGCAAGGAGCCGGCCCACGGATTGAAGAAGAAGGTCCTGTTTGGCCGTTGCTCGCTGAACAGGCTGCGGCCCTGCCACTGCTCGGGCAATGGCAGTCCCAGTATGTCCATGATCGTCGGAGCGATGTCGACGATGCCGCCGACCGGATGAGCGACTTCGTCATGGAAAAGGTGCTTGTTGATCATTATCAGCGGAATGTGGACGTTCTCGTCGTAGATTGCGGTGGCATGGACGTAGTCGCCATGTTCTCCGAACGCCTCGCCATGATCGCCAAGGACGACAACCAGCGTCGAATCGAGCTTGCCGGACTGCTTCAGTGAATCGAGGATTTCACCGAACGCTGCGTCGCCGACCTTCAGGGCGTTGAGATAGGCATTGAATTTTTCGTCATCGACGTAGTGCACCGGCCCGATGTCTTTAGCGGAAGGCACCATCTTCGAGAACATCGGGCTGCCGGTGATGTACGGATAATGCGTCATCGCCGTGAACATGATGCCGAAGAAGGGCTTCTGCGGATCCTTCTTCATCCAGTCGATGATCGTTTGGGCCGTGCAGAGGTCACTGTTGTAGTCCATGTTCTTCCACTGCTCGGTACTGAGCTTGAAGGTCGGGGTGGCGCATTTCTGCCCCCGATAGTCCTGGATGACGTCCAGTCCCTTGTTGAGCAGGAACTCGTCCACACGCTGGAAACGGGAATCGGCGCTCCAGAAGAACCCGGTGCGAAAATTGTGCTTGGACAGGGTGTTGGAGATCGTCTCCAGCGGCAGGTACGGATATTTGGCAGTCATCCCGTAGAATGAGATGTCGTTGTACATCGAGGTCAGCAGCGAGAAGATCGAATAGTGCGTGGAAGGAGCATGCGCATAGATCTTGTCGAACCGAATGGAATCTCCGGCATAGCTCTTTATGTTCGGCGTGATCGGATACTGGCCGCCAAAGGTCTCGATGTATTTCGACGGCACCGACTCCATCATGAAAATCAGCACGTTCTTGATCGGATTTGGCGTCGGCGCCTTGAAGCTTGAGGTTTCCGCCGGACGCTCCCCGACGCTGGCGACATCGGGATCATCGCCGCCGGCGCTCATCGCAAAAGTCACCGGCGTCGAACTGAACCACGCCGACTGAACGAAATACACGATAGGATTGTCGACCTTGGATGCTGGCAGCGACTGAGCGCGCACATGATAGCCGCTGCCGACCAGGGCCGCGCCAACGCACAGAACCAAAGCGATGAGAAACCTCTTGCGGCCTGCGGAACTCAGCCGCTGGCACAAACTGCCCGCGGCGTAGCCGAGGGCCAGCACCAGAACGATGGACCCGAAAAGGATCGCGGCATCCCTCACGTTGAGGGCATCGCCCATCGCGCTCTTGGCGTCGGCATTCTGCAGGAAGTCGCCATAGACCAGCCACTGGAAGGTGAAAGGCTCACCCAGCATCTTGACGAGATTGATGTTGGCAAATCCCCAGCCGAGCGACACCAGGACCACGAGATAGAAAAGGGAGGCGACGGCCGCGGATGCGAGCCGGCTTGACTTTGTAAGGAAGAGCAGGATCAGCGTTGCCGCCGTCACCGATGTGATGAGTATCAGGTCGTAATAGCTTGCCGCCAATCCCATGGGAATGGACGCCAGGCCTCCCTGAAATGTCGTTTGCGGATCGACGATTACGGCCCGGTAGATGCCCAGCAGAAGCCATAACCACAGGCTGGTGCAAATGACGCGCAAGGACGTCCGCGTGAAGCGAAGTTCCTGCGTCAATGCAGGTTTCGTCCTCGATCCCGTCTGGCCGCCCTCGGACCGGCTCGCCGAGCCCATACCGCCGCCGATACTCATGAGATTGCCCACCGCCAGTTTGTGCTCCGGCCAGAAACCACGGCCGGCAGCTTTCAAACCTCGTGCGCAAAATCGGTTCGCGGCAGGAAAGAGTCAACAAAATCAAGTGTGCGTTAACGACGTCTCTTCAGAACTGGTTAACCGCAAACATTGAAAGACGATGGGCTTGCCAAAGCGCCGATCAGCATGGAAGCGGCCAACTTGCGGCAGCGAAGAAGGCTGAGACCGTGTTGCGGGCCGGCCCGGCTTCATTCCGACGTCAGCCGAACGCGTACAGATCGTCCGTCGAGACTGCCCTGAAATAGGTCACGAATTCCCAGTAATTCTCGATGCGGTCGACGAAAGGCCGCTGCGGCGGCTTCAGGATCTCGGTCTCGAAGTGGTCCAGTCGCTGGGAACCGCCGAGATAGGCAATGATTGCATTGCCAACCAGTGGATCGCCGATGTCGCTATAGTGGATCGGGAAATACGGCTGTCGGGTCTCGAACAGCACCGATCTGATCTTTGCGCGAAACAGATTCAGCTCGCGCAGAAACGCGTTGAAACGTTCTATGTCGAAATGCACCTTCTTTCTGGGGCTGTCGGCTGCGAACCGGTCGGTGGCATGGACTGTCCATACTCCGGATGCTTCCGCTTCGAGCAACGAGACGAAGGACGCGATCGGATTCCTGACAAGCCAGAGCTTCTTGACGCTTTCATCTTCCAGCACGGGGAGTATGGCCGCGCGCGTCTGGTCGGGAAATATATGAAAACCGATGAAGCGAGCCGACTGATCGTCGAAGATGCGCGCGATGAACTGCTCCGGCTCGACATCTCGCAAATCGACCCGATCGCGCGGCAGATCGATTTTCTCGTGATAGTCATGGCGCAAGCCGACGAAGCTCGGATTGAAGATTTCGCCGTGCAGCACCATTCCGTCATACTGGTTGAGATGGCGATTGAGCGCTTGAGAACCGGTTCGTGGCGAAGCGATCAGCACGAACTTCTGACAAGACTGCATTCACGCCACACCCGTTGGAGTTTGCCCGAACATACACAAACGACCTCTCCGTTCAAATGTGAGCGGCCGCTTGAAACGGCAACGGCAGGCGCCCTGAAGCACCCGCCGTCGTCGGTGTCCCAGCACTTGCTGCGGGGTTCAACCGCCGCGCAGGCGCGTTGGGCTGAGGCTCGCAATGGTCGAACGCTGTTCGGCGGGACAAGTCGGCAGGAACCGGCTCGCATCCGCATAGGTCATGGTGGTGACGGAGTTCTTCAGGCCGCCGCGCTTGGCGATCCAGCCGCGAACCCAGCCAGGGTAGTTCTTCATCATGAAGTCGGCCGCGACCTGGTTGCCGCGCACCCCGGCGCCATACGGCAGGTGGAAGCCGAACGATGCGTTGCGCGTGACGCAGACCTTGCTCTTGGGCATCGCCAGGTAAAGCGTGCAGGCCGAATCGCACGCACCGTTGAAGCGCACGAAACCGCCGCTGCGGCGCATCTTCAGCATGCGGATGGCATAGTCGATTACATAGCCGCCGCGGTCGCCGCTGATCGTCTTGACGTAGCCCTTGCCGAGATTCATGCGCGGACGCAGCAATTGGTCTGCCGAGCTCGTCGAGATCATCGCGCCCGTCAAGGCGAGCGCAGCGAGAAACTTCAATATCGTTTTCATTCGCGCCTCCTGCTATGCCGTGAAC
Source organism: Mesorhizobium sp. M1A.F.Ca.IN.020.03.2.1 (assembly GCF_004023205.1). Classification (NCBI taxonomy): domain Bacteria; kingdom Pseudomonadati; phylum Pseudomonadota; class Alphaproteobacteria; order Hyphomicrobiales; family Phyllobacteriaceae; genus Mesorhizobium; species Mesorhizobium sp. M1A.F.Ca.IN.020.03.2.1. The sequence continues at coordinate 19,251 of NZ_RZSV01000026.1, forward strand.
GGTTAGCCGGGACGCGTAAAGATTGGTTATGCCGTGTCGATAAACTTGTAACAATCGCTTGATTGCACAGTCTTTTTAGGGGCCGCTTGATTGCATTGGTTTATCAACGGCGCAGAAGGATGATCACTGAAAAGTAAATCCGGCATGGTCAAAGACCAGAGAAGCGTGGAAGCCTTGCCGGTCGATTTGGGTCAGAGGAACGTTCAATGACCGCTGCAAGCAAGCCGAAGCCGGAAGGCGGTCGTCGCCGCATCTGCGTGGTCACGCCTGCGATCCGGCGCGACGCCGATAAAGACGATGCCTCGGCGCCCGGCGAACTTGCCAGGCTCTTCGCCGAAGACGGAGACGACGTCACGCTGCTGTGGGTTGCCGGCCGGGACGTGCCATCCACGGACGAGGTCGCGGCCCGCCGGGCGGAGTTCGGGGCCGCCTCGGTCAAACTGGAGGTTCTCGACCGGTCCGACCAGCTGCTTCCCTCGCTGGCGACGCCCGAAAGCCGCTCCGCTGCGCTGCTGCATTATCTCGAGCGGTGCAGTTACGATCTGGTCTACGCGCCGCTGGAGGGTGGCCTGCCCTACTTCACCCTGCTCGCGGCTGAGACCGATGCCTTCGCCACGCCGCCGATCGTCCTCCTTGCCCGCGCTCCGCAAGAATGGGCGCATGAAGCCGACAAAACATTCATGGGCAGCACCGAGGCGATCGCCACGGCCTACATGGAAAAGTACTGCGCCGAGATGGCCGACAGGACGGTCTGTGCATCCGCCGCCCTGCGCCAATGGATGCTGTCGAGAGGCTGGAAGGTGCGCAAGGCGACGGTGCTGCCGCCACCGCTTCGGGCCGTCCGGACCGAAGCGCCGCAGCCACCCATCGCGAGCAAGGCGCGTGAGCTTGCCGCCCTGGCCGGATCGCGCTTTCGTGACGGGCTGACGCTGCTCTGCGACGCGCTCGACATCCTCGCGCAATCGGCGCCCGAAGGGCTGACCCTCACCGCGTTCGGTCCATTCGGCAAGATCATGGGCGAGCACAGCGGCGGACTGCTTCTGCGGCGCGCCGAACGTTGGCCGTTCCGGCTCAAGCTGTTGCCGCGCGCGACCCTCGAGGAGAGGCTCGACTACCTCGCACGCAGCGGCGCCTTGGCCGTTGTCCCCAGCCTTGCCGCATCGACCGGCGAGGCCGTTGGCGCATGCACCGCGGCAGGGCTGCCCTTCGTTGCAACCAATGCCGGCGCGAATGCCGAAGCCTGGAAGGCTCAAGCCGGCCAGCCGCCGCTGGTCGAGCCCGACGCGGCGCAATTGGCGGCCGCCATGCTGGCGGCGCTCGAGAAGCCGCCCCGGCCACGGCGGATCGATATGACGGGCCCCTGCCGCAAGGCATGGCTGGATACACGCAATGTGCCCGCTGCCCGGAAGCGCGTTCGCAAGCGGCCCCAACCGGCGCCCCTGGTTTCGGTGGTTATGGCGCATCGCAACCGGCCGCTCTATCTCAAACAAGCCATCGAAGCGGTCGAGGCGCAAACCTACGGCAATCTTGAACTGGTGCTGGTCGACGACGGAAGCGATCTGGAAGAAGCCAGGCAATTGCTGGATACGTTGGAACCAGGCTTCCGTAAGCGCGGATGGAGGATCCTGCGCCGGCCGCACAAGCATCTTGGCGCCGCCCGCAATGCCGGCGTGCGCGCCGCGCGCGGCGAACTGATCCTGTTCGTGGACGACGACAATGCGCTTTTTCCGGAAGCCGTCGAGCATTTCGTCCGTGGCATGGCGGCATCGGGCGCGGACATCTGCACGGCCTTCCAATTGCTCTTCTATGAGGATTTCGTGCCCGAGGACCGGGCCGACGGCCTGATCCAGTATCTGCCGCTTGGCGGCCCCGACGCGCTGGGCCTGATCCACAACGTCTATGGCGACGCCAATGCGATGGTGCGCCGGTCGGTTTTCTCGCAGATCGGATTTTGGCTTGAGGATCCCACCTATGCCATGCACGACTGGGAGTTCTTCGCGCGGGCCTCACTCGCTGGGCTCAAGCTCAGGCCCATTCCAAAGCCGCTCTACTGGTACCGGTCGAAACCGGACGGCATGTTCCGCACGTCGAATTGGTACGACAACCGCTTGCCTGTCCTGGAGGCGTTGCGGACGCTGCGATCCGATGACACCCGGCTGCTCCACCAAATGGCCATCGCGCAGAACACGGCGCGTTCCGAAGTCGACAGCGCGCGCGAGAACCTGAAATATACGCCTGCCGATCGCAAATATCTGGCTCTCAGCGACCTCGAGCCGAACGGCGAGGCAGCGATCGAGACGCTCGCCGGCATCGCCGCTTCGGTCGGCCGCCACGATACTGCCACCGCCTTGCTTGGAGACGGTCTCGCCAGGCCGCAGCCAGACGCATCAGGCAGAGCCGAGGCGGCCAGCGCTTCAGGCGCGCTCGCTTACGACGTGCTGAGGAGCGCAAGGCTGCTTACGCCGCGCACTGCAGCGCTGCCGTTGTTGCTGGTGGCGCCCGACGGCGGCGGCGTGTTCCTGCGCCCGCATGCGGAGGGTGCGGTCGCAGCATCGATCGATCATCAATTCCCGCCCTTCTTTCGCAGAATAGAGGCCGCCATCGAACTCGCCCATGCCGAGGCTCCGGCAATCGCGTTCGGCCTGGCGCTCGCCCGCCCGGACCGGCCTATAGACTGGCAGCAGGATGTCGGCGCGCAGACAATCGGCTTTTCCGGCTGGATGACGGTCCGCGACAGATTCGTGCGCCACGCCTTGGCGGCGACGGTCAATGTCAGGCGCAAGATGCCGCTTTCGATCGTGCTCGCGGTGCGCTTCGTGGAAGGACCGAACGGTGCTCCGAGCAACGCCTTCTTTCGGACGCTGACGGTGTTCAGCGACTAAAGCAGGACGTTCGAAATCTGAACTCGACATGCTGCCGGTTCGCCTGTTTTTCGGCGCCGCATTTCTGCGGCCACGACGCGATTCAGCCCCGTCGGCGAGAAATAGCCTTCACAGGCCCAAGCAGCCGCTCAAAGTTAACCATCTCTCAAGCCGATTTCTTCCGATATGGTTGACAAATTGCTAACAAATCAATAGTATCAACAGCCTATGGGGTATGTAGTGGCAAGGGTGGGCGTAATGCGTAAGATACAGTCGCTACTTCTGGGCGGACTCAGTCTGCTCGGGTTGAGCGTCGCGTTTTCGAATGCGGCGCAAGCGCAAATCGAAGTTGCTCCAATCAAGGAAGCCGAGCTCGCCTGCGAGCAGGCCCTCAAGATCGGCACCATCGAGGCGCTAGAGGACTACCTGCATCGTTATCCGAATGCGCCAACGGCCTGCAAAGCGCTTGCTTTGAACAGCTTGTCGCAGTTTGCCGGGGGCGGTGGGAACGGCAATGGCGGGGATGGCGGCGGCCGCTACGGCGGATAATTGCCGGCGGCATTTCGCCAATAGATCGTCAGATCAGCTGGCCGCGGTTTCCTGTAACCGCGGCCAGCCCGTCGCGACGAATTCGGCGTAGCGATCCGAGGTTTTCATCCAGCCGAGTTCCACGAGCTGGGCTGTGTCGCCGCGATAGCGCACGGACCGGTCGTTGCGAAGCGAGAGCTTCGGATTGCGCTCCAAGGCCTCCATATAGGCGGCGCGCTCTTCGAGCGTCTTTTCTTTCAGTTGCGCATTCTCGCCTAGCGAGGATGCCGATTTCTGCTGGAAGCCCCAAACAAATTTGAAGTGCAGCAGCGCGACGCGGAGTTCGCTGAACCGCACCTTGCTGATGGTGTGCTGCGCCGCGTGATAATGTGTGTCCCTGCTCCACCGCACGATCGGCACCTTGGTCAGGCACGGTGGAAAGGTCTGCTTGAAGCGGCCGCGCCAGAAAACGCGCTCGCGCACCCCGCCGAACATTTGCTCGGGAGGATAAAGTCCATCCCGCGCGCGCAGCCATCCCGGCTCCGGATCGAAATAGGAGGATGCGTGCACCAAAGGGATGCTGCCGTCGTAGCTGCACTCCGCCAACGGTCCGTCCGCGTACATGTCGATCATGGATCCGATCACAGCTTCGGCGCCGGTCGACTCGAGATAATTGAAAAGCCGGCGCAGGCTCACGCGCTCGAGATCGGGATAGACAAGAAGCTCGTCGGCATCGACGGACAGACACCAGTGGCCGGAACCGAACACGCGCATCAATGTGTTGATCCATCGCGGCGGGGTGATGTTCTCGGCGAAATGCGACCCCTCCGTGTGGAAACAATGGCTGTCCGGCTGCTCCAGGACTAGTTCTCGCGTCCCGTCCGTCGAGCCGTTGTCCAGGAAGAAGAACCGGTCGACTCCGAGCCTTCGATAATGTTCGAGAAGATGCGGCAGCAACGTCCTCTCGTTGCGCAGTGCAACGAAGCACAGAATCTCGTCCTTGCGCACGTCAAGCGGCCTATGGTCCAGCCGCTCAAGGTGTTTTGGAGGTCGATGGGCAAGCATGCGAACGCCAATCAATACGGTTTGCGCGAGGAGCCTGGACAGGCTTGCGATGATTATCCCGGTCAGACGATTATCAAAGTGTTATCCACCTGTTGGCAAGACTGCTGCGGCTGAGGATCGAGGGGGACCGATTGAAGGTTGGTTCGAAGACGGGCGCAATCTCTACGCCTAAGCGGCAGTCAAGCCACAAACCCCGCAGGGTGTGTGTCGTTTCCGAAGTCGAGTTCGGCTCTACGGTTACCGCTGATCCAGGGTCGGCAACGTATGCGCTGGCGCAGCACCTGGCGAAAATCGGCGACACGGTCACGCTGCTATGGGTGCCGAGCCCGCTCGGCAGCCAGCCCGACGAGCAGGAAATCGACAGGCTCGCCAAATGGAGCTTCGATAATTTCCTGGTGCGCCTCGAGCTGCTGCCGCGGTCACCCGAATTGCTGCGTGGCCTGGAGTCCAGCGACAAGAATTCCGTAGCCGTCTACCACTACCTCAAACAGAACCCCTTCGATGTCGTCTATTTCGCGCTTGAAGGCGGGCTGGCGCATTTCCCCACCGTCGCCAAGCGCACGGGTGTCTTTGCCGACCCTCCCATCCTCGTGGTGCTCGCGCATGGGCCGCTCATGTGGGATCTGGAGGCTAACGCCAGGGCGATCGAACGCAAGGAGCAGATGACCGTCGCCCATATGGAGAGGACCTCCGCCGAAACCTGCGACCATCTCGTCGTCACAGGCCAGTCCCTGCTCGACTGGATGACCAAGGCGGGGTGGAGACTGCCGGCCAGCCAGCACATCGCGACGCCGTTGCAGCCCGAGGAGTGGCGGTCGAACTTCGCCGTCGATCACTACCGGCCCCGGGAAAAACCGGCCGCCGAGGTGGTTCATTTCTCGGGCACCAAGACGCGAAGCGGACTGACGCTGTTTTGCGACGCACTGGATCGCCTGGCCGAGATTGGCGTGACGGACCTGGCCGTGACGATCGTCGGCGCATTTGGTCATGTGCTCGGCGAGCATTCGGGCGGCATGATCCTGCGGCGCGCCCGGCATTGGCCCTTCAAGCTGAAACTGCTGCCCATCCGGGACGAGCCCGAGATATTTCGTTACCTGCGGCAAAGCCATGCGCTTGTGGCAATAACGCACTCGGCCGCGCAGCTCCCGCTGGATGTGGTGACGTGCCTTGACGAGAAGATCCCGTTCGTCACGACGGACGTCGGCAGCATGCGCGGGCTGCTTCAGCCGGAGTCCGCCGAGGCGGTCATGATGCAGGCAGCCCCCTCCGCGATCGCGGCCAAGATCCAATCCGTGATCGAGAGCCGCTCGTTCGGTCCGGCAAAACCGTTGCTTGACCGGGAAGCGCGCGAGAAGGCCTGGAGCAAACTGCACGTCAAATTGTGCCGGCATCCGGCCAGAGCCGACGGCCCAAGCCGGAACCGCAGCCGACCGCCGCTGGTATCCATCATCACGGCGCACTACAATCGGGCGCGGCTGTTGCCGCAGGCGATTGCCTCGGTCCGGCGCCAGGACTACCCCAATATCGAACTGATCGTCGTCGATGACGGCAGCACGGATCCGGATGCAATTCGGCTGCTCAATGACATCGAGCCCGAGTTCGAGCAGCGCGGCTGGCGGATCATCCGGCAGAAGAACGGCTTCCTCGGCAAAGCGCGCAACACCGGTATTCGCGCCGCCAAGGGGTCCTTTATCCTGTTCCTGGACGACGACAACGCTCTCTTCCCCAACGCCGTCAGCACGTTTGTGGCCGGCATGCAAAAGTCCGGCGCCGATATCTGCACGACTTTCGCCAAATGGCTCAACGAGCCTTTCGTGCCGCCGGACACCAAGAGCGGCTATATGCTCTACTTTCCGGTCGGCGGTCCGCCGGACATCGCGCTGATTACCAATCCGTATGGCGACGCCAACGCGATGTTCCGGCGCGAGGTGTTCGACAAGGTTGGCTACCTCAACGAGGAGCGCGGCTTTTCGGCGAGCGATTGGGAATTCTTCCTGCGCGCCGATCTCGCGGGTCTGGAAATCGCCACCGTGCCGGAGCCGCTGTACTGGTACCGGTCTTCGCCGGCCGGCATGAACCGCAATGCCGAGTGGCTGAGGAATCGCCGGCCGATCATCGATGTGTTTCGAAAGCACAAGTTCGCGCACACCGACATGTTCGTGCAGCTCGGCATCAGCTCGAACACTGCCGATCATGAGAAGGACCTCAACCTCTGGAACCTTGAACTGCGCGTCAAGGACGAACGGTATCTGCGGCTGAGCGCAGCCTCCCCCAACTCCGCGGACGCAGTGCAGTTGCTGGCCGAGATTGCGGCGCGAGAAGGCAGGGCCGATACGGCCATTTCGCTGCTCGCTCACGCCGGACGGTCCGACTTCACGCTGGGCGTCGTCGAACTGCTCAACGCCGCCGCTGAAGAAACAGTGCCGGAACTCCATTCCTCGCTCTACAGCGAGCGCTACCTCCCGGTCGAAGCCCTGCGCCGCGCCTATGTTGGCTCGCATCCGGCTGCCGATGCGGATCTCTTGAGTTATGTCGAGCAGTCGCCGGACCAGCTGTTTGTCCAAGCCACCGCCGGCACCGTCTCAATGGCGCTGCTGAAGGGCGTCTGTCCGGCGAGGACGATCAGCGCCAGCTGCTGGGTCTATCTCGATGAGGCACTGACCGCACCGGCGCAGTTCCAGATCGCGATCGTGGACGCGGAAAACCAGACCTTTGACCAGCTCGCCCGGCTCCTCGAGGATGGCGACGGGAACGGTTGGGCCGATGTCAGCCGCCCGCACGAACCACGCGAGATCGCAACGGGCGTCCACTCGCCTGCTCCCGGCAGACGCGACCTGCTGCTCGCCGTCAGATGCGGCGGCAATCGGCCGGACGCTCGGGTGCTCGGGGGCTTTTCAAGCATTCAGGTCCGAAATGTGGTTTCGACCGGCGGGAAGCACCCGCGTCTCAACGCGCCGCAAGAACGTCAACGCATGCGGCGGCTGACCGGCGAGGAGCTGAAGCGCGCAGCGCTTGTAACGAACTATCCGTCCGAGTTGCCGGCATTGCTGGTCGCCGGGGACAATGGCGGTATCTTTTTGCGGCCGAGCATCCATGGCCCGGTTGTCGCCGCCCTCAATTCGACTTTCCCGACCTTTGCCCGCAGTGTCATCGCTACGGTGGAGATCGCCCACGAGGATGCCTCGCCGTTCGAATTCGCCATGGCGCTGGGCCGGCCGGAAGAAAAACTGGGCTGGAAAAACGACACGCCGGTCGGCGCGCTGGCATTCTCCGGATGGACTCGGATTTCGAAACCTTTCGAGTTGCACGATTTGAAGGTTTCCGTCCGGGAGATCGACCGCAAATGGCTGACCATCTATCTGGCCATCAAACTGCCGCGCGGTTCGAAGCCGATGCCGTCCAACGCCTTCTGGCGCAAATTGCTGCTCGTCTGGGACTGAAGGGCGGGAGCCCGCCAATCGCGCGAACGTGACCTTTCATGGGTGCGAATCAGAGGTGCGAAGTGCGATAAGAACAGATCGGGTCAGTGTGGAGGGCGCCAAAGAAATGAAAAGTATTGTCGGCCTTGTCCTGGGTCTTTTCGTCATTCCCCTCAGCGCCGCATTTTTCACAGCCGCCGCCCAGGAGCGCGACGTCGGGCCGAAGTGCACCCAGTGGAACTCGTACCGCGTCCTGTTCAAAAAGGGCGACAGCAAGATTTCCGACGAAACCGCGAAAGGGCTGGCGGCATTCGTCAAGGACGCCGGTCGCGATTGCGGCTACCGGCTCTACGCGACGGCCAGCAAGGAAGGCGCGTACGACAAGGCGGACGGCATTGCCGGCCAAAGGCTGAACGCCACACGCGCGTTTTTGAAAGCGCAGGGCGTCAAGCCCGAAATGGTGCTGGCGCTTTCTCATTGGGTCGACGATCGCGCCAGCGATAGGAACCAGGCGCGGAGCGCTATCCTGTATACCTTGCCGAAGCAAGGGATCTCCTGCCGGCAGTATGAAAAGCGAAGCCCTGCCCAGGTCGCCCTCTTCTTCGACAGCAGATCCTCGGTGATTTCACCCCCGGTCAAACGCGACCTCGAGAAGTTCGCCAACAGCATCAAGGATTCGCGTTGCAACGTGAGGCTGACGGCCTTGGCTGCCAAGGAGTTTATCGGCGCCGATGCGGCAGAGACGAACAAGGACCTAGCCAAGCAACGGATCAAGGCAATCATCGACATCATGACCGCGATTGGCATCGACAGCGACCGGCTGGTCGATACGAATGTTGAGTATGTCGGCGACAAAAAGCCGAATACCGCCAAAAACCGCATGGCCACCGCATCGCTGATGTAGCGCGCCTGCCGCCGGCGAATGTTACGACTTTGAAACGCCACCCGTGCTCGGAGGGGAAATGTCCGTCGAGCAAATCAAGAAGACTTGTCTTCAGGGTCAAAGTGCATATCGCCGGCCAAATCCACCGACAGGTGAAGGACCTTCCGCCCAGCACGAAAATCCACAAGGCGACGATAATCGACCGCTGATCACTCTCACGCCTTGCGCTCCCAGCGACGGTCGGGCGTCTGCTGCCAGTAGGTCACCGCGTGGCCGGCTTCCTTCATCGTCTTCCAGTGGCTACGCGCGCCCTCGAGCTGCGCCGCGTCGTGGCCGTCGAACAGGAAGACGGCGCGCTCGTAGCCCGAAAGCTCGGGCGGGTGCGCACCATCGACTAGGAAGCGGATCTGGGCAGCGTTGGGGTTGCCCTCCCCCGTGGTGAGCAGGATCGGCTGCTCGGCCGGATAGGCTTCGCGGTCGGTGGCGTGCGCGAGGAAGGAGTCGTCGCGAAACGTCCACAAATGCTGGTCGAGCGCGTCCCGCCGTTCCTCCGTGCCGGTCTGCACGACCGCGCGCCAGCCGCGCTCGACACTGCGCTCGAGCAGGCCCGGCAGGGCTTCCTCAAGCGTCGATTCGGTCAGGTGGTAGAACAGGATGTCGGCCACGACAGCCTTACCCTTCGTAATGGTCGCGTACCAGCCTATCGAGCAGCCGCACGCCAAAGCCGGAGCCCCAGGATTGGTTGATCTCGCTCGCCGGCGCGCCCATCGCGGTGCCGGCGATGTCGAGATGCGCCCAGGGCGTGTCCTTGACGAAACGCTGCAGGAACTGCGCGGCGATGATGGCGCCGCCATAGCGGCCGCCGATGTTCTTCATGTCGGCGTTCTTGGACTCGATCAGCTTGTCGTATTCGGCGCCAAGCGGCATGCGCCACAGCCGCTCCTGCGTCGCTTGGCCGGCGCCGAAAAGCCTGCCGGCCAGCTCGTCATTGTTGGAAAACAGGCCGGCATAGTGCTGGCCAAGCGCGACCATGATGGCGCCGGTCAGCGTCGCCAGATTGACCATGAATTTCGGCTTGAAGCGATCGTTGGTGTACCAGAGCGCATCGGCGAGCACCAAGCGGCCTTCTGCGTCGGTGTTCAAGACCTCGATGGTCTGGCCCGACATCGAGGTGACGATGTCGCCCGGGCGTTGCGCATGGCCGTCGACGGCGTTCTCGACCAAGCCGATGACGCCGACGATATTGGCCTTGGCTTTGCGGGCGGCCAACGCACGGATCAGCCCGGTGACCGCGGCGGCACCGCCCATGTCGCCCTTCATGTCCTCCATGCCGGAGGCCGGCTTCATTGAATTGCCGCCGGTGTCGAAGGTGACGCCCTTGCCGATGAAGGCGATCGGCGCGTCCTTGGCCTTGCCGCCCTTCCATTGCATGACGGCCATGCGGGCGCCGCGCGGCGAGCCCTGCGCGACGCCAAGCAGCGAGCCCATGCCGAGCTTCTTCATCTCCTTCTCGGTGAGGATCTCGACCTCGACGCCGAGCCCTTCCAGTTCCTTCGCGCGAGCGGCGAACTCGACCGGACCGAGCGTATTGGCCGGCTCGTTGACGAGATCGCGCGCAAGCAGCACGCCTTCGATAACCGCCTCTTCCGCGGCGAAGGCCTTTTTGGCGGCGGAAGGGTCGGCGCAGTGGATGGTTATCTTGGCCGGCTTTGCGGTTTCGGCCTTTTTGCTCTCCGCCCCCTTGGCGTCGGATTGGCCGTCTTCCTTGTCCTTCCTGGTCTTGTATTTGTCGAAGCCGTAGCTGCGCAGGAGGATGCCGGCGGCAAGGTGCGCCGCCTGCCTGCCGTCCGGCTGGAGGTCCGGAAGATCGAGGATGACAGCGACTTCCACAGCCTTGCGCAGCGCGGCGGCAACCGCGCCGCCGAGCTTCAGCCAGGCGTAGTCGTCGAGGCTTGCGACCTTGCCGGCGCCGACGGCCACCAGCCGGTCGACAGAGGTTCCCTCCGGTGCCAGCACTTCCACCGAGCTCGCGAACTTGCCGGAGAAATCGGCGACCGGAAACGCGCGCGCCAATGCGCCAGCCGGGTCGCAGGCCTTCGCGGCATCGCCAAGGCCGCCTCCGTCGGCCGCAAGCACGAAGACGCTGCCTTTTTTGGGCGCGGCCAATTTGGCGAAGGCAATCGAAGGTCTCGAAGTCATCAGATCCTGCTTCCGGGATGAGGCGCCGCGAACCGGCTTTTGAGCGTGCGCGACATTTGGTCGTTTTCGGCCATTTGGCAAGACTTTGGCCGAAATCGCTGTCTATATCGGCGCCGAAACCAACCAAGGATTCGTCGCGGCGGAACGCAAGCTTTATGCCGCAACCTGTTGTTAACCATCAATGTTTCGCATTTCTTATTCATTGACGCGGAGACTCCGCCGCGCCGGGCGCGTGGCGTGGAGAGGACAAACCAGATGAGCCGCCTATGGACCCGGTTGTGCAGGCGTCGGCGGATGACTACCTTGTCGGCAGGCATGATGCCGTTCGGCACAATCGAGAAAAGCCTTCATGAAGGTCGTTGAACGCTACATCATGCGTCGCGCTACCGCGATGTTCCTGGCGGCGCTGGCGTGGACACTGGCGATCGTGTGGACGACGCAGGTGCTCGCCAAGATTGATTTGGTCACCGACAGCGGCCAGTCGGCGTTGACCTTCTTCGAAGTCGCGGCCCTGATCATCCCCTCGATCGTCCCGATCGTGGTGCCGTTCGCGCTGGTGGTCGCGGTGGCGCAGACGCTGAGCGCCATGAACACGGATTCGGAGCTGGCGGTGATCAACGCCGCGGGCGCCTCGCGTTGGGCGATCGCGCGGCCGATCCTTCTGCTGGCGCTGGCGGCCAGCGTCTTTTCCTTTGCCGTCGATAACGGCGTCGATCCCTATGCCAGGCAGAAGAACCGGCAGCTGGTGGCGGCCTCGCGCGCCGACCTTCTGTCACTGATCATCCAGGAAGGCACCTTCCGTAAGATCGACGACGGCCTGTTCCTGCAGATCGGCGAACGGCTCCCCGACAACAAGCTCGGTGGCATCTTCGTCGCCGATTCGCGCGAGGAAGGCGCCAACCTCACCTATTACGCAAAGACCGGCAGCATCGTCGAAAAAGGCGACGAGAAGGTGCTGATGATGAATGACGGCGTCATCAACCGCAAATCGGTGACCGGCGACCTTTCCGTCATCCGTTTCACCTCCTACGCCTTCGACCTGTCGGCCTTCATGTCGGCGGCGAACGAGATCACGCTGCTGCCCAAGGACCGGACGACGCCATACCTGCTCGACCCGGATCCCAACGACAAGATGTACCAGCGCAATCCGGGCAGCTATACGGCCGAGGTCAACCAGCGCTTCTCCGAATGGTCCTATTCGCTGGTCTTCGCGCTGATCGCGCTTGCGGTCGCAGGCGACGCGCGCTCGCACCGCGAGGCGCGCATCCATCCGCTGATCACCGCCATCGCAATCGCCCTTTTCGTCCGCTGGCTTGGCTTCTTCGCCGCCGGCAAGGCCGACAAGGTCTGGTACTACGCTTATATGGTCTACGCCGTTCCGATCGTGGCGTCGGCGGTCTCCGCCTGGTTCATCGTCTCGTCGCGGAGCATGGAACTGCCCGCCGCCTGGGCCGACTGGATGACGAATGTCGCCGGTCGCGTGAGCGAGGGCTGGACGGCGCTCAAGCTGTGGCTCGCCCGCCGCGGCACCTCCGGCCAGGGAGCCTGACGATGGGCTGGACGCTGGGCCGCTATTTCTTCTTCCGCTACGTGTCGATCACCATCTGGTTCTTCCTCGGCCTTTTGGCGCTGGTATTCCTGATCGATTTCACCGAACTTTCGGGGCGCACGACCGGACTGCCGGGCTTCACCTACGGCACCGCCTTCGCCATTTCGGCGCTGAGGATGCCGATGATCATGCTGCAGACGGTGCCTTTCGTCGGGCTGTTTTCGGCGATGGCGACGCTGGTGTCGCTCAACCGCCGCTACGAGCTCGTCATCGCGCGCTCGGCCGGGGTTTCGGCCTGGCAGTTTCTGTTCCCGTGCTGCGTCGGCGCGCTGATGTTCGGCCTGCTGTCGGTCGGCGTGCTCAACCCGATCGCCGCGCACGGCTTTTCCTGGTCGGAGCAGATGGAAAACCAGCTGCGCGCCGGCAAGTCTAACGCCGTCACGGAGGACACGACGCCCTGGCTGAGGCAAAAGACCAACTCCGGCGACACCATCATCGGCGCCCGCGCCATCCTCAACCAGGGGCTGGAAATGGCGGACGCGGTATTCTTCGTCCTCGACCAGCAGGGCAACATCGTCGAGCGCAAGGACGCCGCGCGCGCCTTCCTGCGCGACGGCTACTGGGAATTGCAGGACGTCAAGCTGTTCAAGGACGGCAACATCCGTGCCGAGGCTTCCGACCGCGTGGCCACCAACCTCAAGCCGGAATTCGTGCAGGAACGCCTGGCTCGCCCGGAAACCATTCCGTTCTACGAGCTGCCGGCAAAGATCGAGGTTGCCCGCTCCTTCGGCCTCAAGGCAAATGCCTTCGCCATGCAGTTTGATTCGCTGGTGGCGTTGCCGTTTCTCCTCGTCGCCATGACGCTGATTGCGGCAACAGTTTCAATGCGATTTGCGCGGATGGGGCAGTCGGCGACGATGATTCTGGGTGGCGTCCTGGCCGGCTTTCTGCTTTATGTCGTTTCGGTACTGGTCAAGGCATTCGGGGTCGCCGGATTCGTGCCTACAATGGTGGCTGCATGGGTTCCGGTTCTCGTGGCTATGTTCTTCGGGGTGACTTTTCTGCTATACAAGGAAGACGGCTAGTGAGGGAGGCTGGTTTGCGCAGCCATAGGCAGGCCGGCCTGGCACGCCTTTATGGGGCGACAGCCTTGGCATGTTTGTTCGCTTGCGTGGTACCGACGGTGCCGGCGCTGGCGCAGACCATCACGGCGAAGCCTGTTCCCTCCGGCACACAGATGCTGCTGGCCGCCGATACGCTCGTCTATGACAACGACAAGCACACCGTGACGGCCGTCGGCGGCGTGCAGATCGACTATGGCGGCAACAAGCTCGTCGCCCAGCGAGTGGTGTACAACCGCGATACCAAGCGCCTCGTCGCCAGCGGCGCCGTCGAGCTCATCAACAGCGACGGCACCAAGATCAATTCCGAGCATATCGACATCACCGAGGATTTCGCCGACGGCTTCGTCAACGCGCTGCGCGTCGAGACGGTCGAGAAGGCCTATTTCGCCGCCGAAAGCGCCGAACGCATGGGCGGCGTGCTGACGACATTCCACAACGGCATCTACACCGCTTGCGAGCCTTGCGAGGACAAGCCCGACTCGGCACCGACATGGCGCGTCAAGGCGAGGAAGATCATCTGGAACGGCGAGAAGAAGACGGTTCGCTTCGAGAATGCGAATTTCGAGTTCTTCGGCTATCCGCTTGCCTATTTGCCAGCCTTCGAGATCGCCGACCCGACGGTCAAGCGCAAGAGCGGCTTCCTGATCCCCGGCATCGTCTACAACAACAACCTCGGCGTCGGCCTCAAAGTACCCTACTATTTCGCGCTCTCGCCGACCTATGACCTGACCGTCACCGGCAGCGGCTACACCAAGCAGGGCTTCCTCGGCGAGGCCGAATGGCGGCAGCGCTTCAACAATGGCGAATACAGCCTGAAAATCGCCGGCATCAATCAGCAGGATCCGGACGCCTTCATCGGCACGGGCAATCGCTTTACCGTCGATTCGGGAGAGCCAAACGATCCCAACAAGTTCCGCGGCATGATGGGCACCAAAGGCCAGTTCGCCATCAACGAGCGCTGGAACTTCGGCTGGGACGTGCTGCTGCAGACCGACAAGAATTTTTCGCGCACCTATAACATCGACGGCTACAACGACCTCGTCCACCAGTCGTCGATCTATCTGACGGGCCTGAGCGACCGTAATTATTTCGACGTCAGGGCAATGCGATTCGAGGTGCAGGAAGACACGCTGTCCAGCGACCCGACGGCGCGCTCCGCCAAGCAGCCCTGGGTGCTGCCGTCGTTCGACTACGCCTATATTCCCGACATGTCGGTGGCGGGCGGGCAGTTGTCGCTCAATGTCAATGCGCGCGTCATCAGCCGGGACCGGCTGGACGCGGTGCTGGCCAATCCGCTCGACGACACTTCCATTAACAACGTGCGCGGCCTCGAGGGCCAGTCCAGCCGGTTGACGGCGGAGGCCGAATGGAAGCGCACCTTCACCACCGATGACGGACTGCAGCTGACGCCGCTGCTCGCCTTCCGTGGCGACGCCGGCTATGTGTCGACCACATCCGAATCGCTGGCGGCGGTCAACCAGATGGCGGCGAATCTCGGCGAGGATGTCGACATGCGCTCCTCGCTCGCCCGCTACATGGCCACGCTCGGCCTGGAGATGCGCTGGCCACTCCTGTTCTCGATGTCGAACTCCAGTCATGTCCTGGAACCGACAGCGCAGATCTTCGTGCGGCCGAACGAGCAATATGTCGGCGGGCTGGCCATTCCGAACGAGGACGCGCAGAGCTTCGTCTTCGACGCCACGACCCTGTTCGAGCGCGACAAGTTCTCCGGCTACGATCGCATCGAAGGCGGCACGCGCGCCAATGTCGGCTTCCGCTACTCCGGCGCCTATGGAAACGGCTGGGGCACCAACGCCATCTTCGGCCAATCCTACCAACTGGGCGGCGAGAACTCCTTCGACGCGCCGGACCTCGTCAATGTCGGCGCCTATTCGGGCCTGCAGACCGCCAAGTCCGACTATGTCGGCCTCATCGGCTTCAACAGCCCGAGCGGCTTCTCCGGCTCGCTCAGCGGCCGGTTCGACGAGCAGACATTCGAGGTCAGGCGCGCGGAGATCAAGGCGGCCTATTCCGGCCTGCCGGTTTCGCTCAGCGCCAAATATGCCTTCATCCAGGCGCAGCCGCTCTACGGCTTCGCCACGGACCGCCACGAGGTCACGCTCGGAGCCTCTACGCACCTGGCCGAGAGCTGGCGGGTCTTCGGCACCGGCACCTACGATCTGGAGACAAGCGTCCTGGTTAAGGACGGCGTCGGCTTCGCCTATAACGATTCCTGCTTCACCTATGTGATGACGTTCTCGCAGACGCGCGATACGGTCACCAAGGAGGTGTCGCAGAATATCGGCTTCAACCTGTCGTTCCGCACGCTCGGCGATTTCGGCTCGTCGACCAGCGGCGTTGACACGATCCAGTAAGCGGAGGCAGCGCCGGTCACCGCGTGCGCCGTCGCCGGCGTGAAGCTTGGATTGGCGCGTGATCCTTCGAAAATGGGGCCGATTCTCGGGGTCCTGCGCCGGCGACATTGTTTCGCCGCATAGGACGGGCATGGGGTCGACCACATAGCGCATGCGTTCGGAGGACGTGCGGCGCCGTCGTGGCGGATAGGAATTGGGAAGGTGAGATGAGGAAATACCTGTTTTCGGCAGGATTCGCGCTGCTGGTGGCGGCGACCTCGGTTTCGATCGCGGCAATGACGCCGCCGGCATTCGCCAGCCAGATCAAATATGTCGTCAACAACATACCGATCACCACCGGCGACATCGCCCATCGCGCCGCATTCTTCAAGCTGCAGCGCAAGAAAGGCGACGCGGCCAAGGAAATGATCGACCAGACGCTGCGGCTTGCCGAGGCCAAGCGGCTCGGCATCCGCATCACCGACCAGCAGGTCGACGCCGCCTATCAGCGTTTTGCCTCCAACAACAAGATGCCGCTCGCGAAGCTCGACGCCGTCATGGCGCAGTCGGGCGTCACCAAGGAGCATTTCAAGGAGTTCATCCGCGCGCAGATGGCCTGGAACCAGGCGCTTGGCGCGCGCTACCGCTCCGGCGAGGGTGGCTCGGTGACTGAGCAGGATGCGGTCCGCCGCATGCTCGACAAGGGCGGCTCCAAGCCGAGCGCCACGGAATATATGCTGCAGCAGGTCATCTTCGTGGTGCCCGCTTCCGAGCGCTCGGCCACGCTTGCCAAGCGCAAGCGCGAGGCCGACGCCATGCGTGCCCGCTTCAACGGCTGCAACACCACGCGCGAATTCGCCAAAGGGCTGATCGACGTCACGGTGCGCGATCTCGGCCGCGTGCTGGCGCCGCAATTGCCGTCGGACTGGGCCGAACAGATCAAGGCGACCAAGGTCGGAGGGGCGACGCCGACGCGCGAGACCGAACGCGGCGTCGAGTTCATCGGTATCTGTTCCTCGCGCGAGGTTTCCGACGACAAGGCCGCCCAGATGGTGTTCCAGGCCGAAGGCGGCAGCAACGACAAGGACGCCGACGAGCTCAGCAAGAAATATGTCGAGGAACTGCGCAAGAAGGCCACCATCGTCGAGCGATAGGCCGTTGCGGCGCATGACAGAACAAGGCTCGAGCCACCCGCCCTGCTTCGAAGCAGGTATGGCGCCCCACGTGACGCCATGAGCGCAAGTAGGACCGACGCGCCGCTGGCGCTCAGCGTCGGCGATCCATCCGGCATCGGGCCCGAGATCGCCATCACCGCCTGGCAGGCGGGCGACAGCGCCGGCGTGCCGCCCTTCTACCTGCTCGCCGACCCTGCCCTGATCAAGGCGCGGGCGCGTCAGATCGGGGCCAACGTGGCGATCATGGAGACCTTGCCGGGGCAAGCGGCACACCACTTTCCCCGCGCATTGCCCGTCGTGCCACTCTACGCCCGGCATCTGGACAGTCCCGGAAAGCCGAATTCGGCCAATGCCGCGGGCACCATCGAAGCGATCGACCGCGCCGTCGCCGACTGCCTCGCCGGCCGCGCCGCAGCGGTGGTCACCTGTCCCATCGCCAAGAAGCCGCTCTACGACGCCGGCTTTCGCTTTCCCGGCCACACCGAATACCTGGCGCATCTGGCCTCGCGCCACACCGGCGCCGAGGTGACGCCGGTAATGCTGCTTGCCGGGCCCGAATTGCGCACGGTTCCGGTCACCATCCACATCGCGCTTGCCGAGGTGCCGAAGGTTCTGACGAGCGAGCTGATCGTGGCCACAGGACGCATCACCGCGGCCGACCTCGAGAGCCGCTTCGGCATCGCGCGGCCCAGGCTCGCCATCGCCGGGCTCAATCCGCATGCCGGCGAAGGCGGCGCGATGGGCGCGGAGGATCTGTCGATCGTCCTGCCTGCCGTTGAGGCGCTTCAGGCCGAGGGCATCGACGCCGTCGGGCCGCTGCCGGCCGACACGATGTTCCATCCGCAGGCACGCGCCGGCTATGACGCAGCCCTTTGCATGTATCACGACCAGGCGCTGATCCCAGCCAAGACGCTGGGCTTCGACGAGGCCGTCAATGTGACGCTCGGCCTGCCCTTCATCCGCACCTCGCCGGACCACGGCACGGCGTTCGACATCGCCGGCAGGGGCATTGCACGCGCCGACAGCCTGATCGCGGCGCTGAGGCTGGCGCGCCGCCTCGCCGACAGCGGCCGCCGGACTGCGGCGGCATGAGGCTCGATTTGAGCGGGGGGCGCACGACCATCGACGGATTGCCGCCACTGCGCGAGGTGATTGAGCGCCACGGTTTGCAGGCGAAGAAAGCGCTCGGCCAGAACTTCCTGCTCGACCTCAATCTGACGAGCAAGATCGCGCGCGCGGCCGGCGACCTCAGCGAGACGACCGTGATCGAGGTCGGGCCCGGCCCCGGCGGGCTGACGCGGGCGCTGCTCTTCAAC
>NZ_RZSV01000270.1:0-6715 GCF_004023205.1 Mesorhizobium sp. M1A.F.Ca.IN.020.03.2.1
GACCTCGGCTTATATGAAGCGCGACGACATTCGCATCCGCGCCGACCTTGGCATCGGCCGCGGCAAGGCGACGGTGTGGACCTGCGACCTCACCAAGGAATATGTCGCCATCAATGGCGACTACCGGAGCTAATGGCACCGGTGTCGACGCATCCGGCAAGCGTGCTCGCGATCGTGCGCCGCTACGAGGCGGCGGGCTTTCGCGCCTGGCCGGCGGCGGCCGTTCATTATGACGGGACATGGTTGGTGCGGCTGACGGCGGGCCATCCGGCGAAGCGCCTGAATTCGGTCAATCCGCTCGATCCCGGCGACACGCATGCCATTGCCGAACGCATCGTGCGCGCCGGCCGTCGCTTCGAGGCTTACGGCCGGCCGCTGACCTTTCGTATGTCGCCGCTTTCGGGGCAGGTGCTGTCGACGCATCTCGACGATGCAGGCTGGAGCCGGTTCGACGAATCGGTGGTGATGCGTCTGCCGCTCAAGGAGGCGCAACTCGACGCCGCGATGGACCAGATTCCGCTGAAAGACATCAGCCGCTTCATCGGCGCGGCGATCAGGACGAACGGCTCGGACGCCTCGCTGCGAGCCGGCCTCTCGGAAGTCATCGGCGCAATCCAGCCTGAGGCGGGGCTGTTTGCGCTCGAGGACGGCAATGAGCCGCTGGCAACGCTGATCTGCGTCCACGACGGCGATCTCGCCGGCGTGTTCGAGGTCGCCACCGAAAAATCGGCGCGCAAAAAGGGCCACGGCCGCAACCTCATCCTGTCGGCGCTGAAATGGGCCAGGCTGCGCGGCGCGCGCGAAGCATGGCTGCAGGTAGAAGCCGGCAATGTTGCGGCGCTGTCGCTCTACCGGTCGCTCGGCTTCGAGGAAGTCTATCGCTACCATTATCGCCGGCGGCCGGACGCATGAGCGAGATCACGCCAGCTGGAAAGCGCCTGCTTCTTGTCGCGGCCTGCGCGCTGGTGGACGCCGACCGACGCGTGCTTCTGGCGCAGCGTCCCGAGGGCAAGCAGCTCGCCGGCCTTTGGGAGTTTCCGGGCGGCAAGGTCGAGCCAGGCGAGACGCCCGAGGAATGCCTGGTGCGCGAGCTGCATGAGGAGCTCGGTATCGAGACCGAGATCCCCTGCCTGGCGCCGCTCACCTTCGCCAGCCACAGCTATGACCATTTCCACCTGCTGATGCCGCTCTACATCTGCCGGCGCTTCCGCGGCATTGCGCAGCCGAGGGAAGGGCAGGGGCTGAAATGGGTCAGGCCGCGCCAGATGCGCGACTACCCGATGCCGCCGGCGGACGCGCCGCTGATCCAGTTCCTCATCGATCTCTTGTGATCGTCACAGCCGCTTCAGCGTTTCCACCAAAATGCTGATTTGGCGACCTCCGGCCGGAATTGCTCCAAGCTGCCGTTTGCTCCGTCTGCTCTAGGCAGCGTTAATGGAAGATTTATCTCGACATGGAAAATTGAGGCAAATCGTTCGCGCGGCGGCATGCCGATTTTGATTGGAGCCAATCCATGAGCCTCGACAGAGAATGGGACTCGATCCGGCCCGACCGCACTTTCCGCGCCGCCGATGCCGGCATGGGTATCTTGCGGATCACCCTGCTTTTCGGGTCGGCCGCGGTGGCGCTGGCTCTGATCGCGACGCCTTTCCTGGACAGCCAGCTGCGTCCGCAGGTCGCGCGCGAGAGCTTGACCGGCGGACTCGACCTAAGCAGCACCGGTTCGATCGGTCGCCGCGATACCTACACCCTGCGGCGAAGCGTGCTGCAGCCGCTGCCAAATTCCGTTTGCGTAATCCGCAACGATGGCAGCCGCTACGGCGAGTGCTAATTGGTTAATAAATTCAGCAAGAAACCGCTATTTCACCGCCCGTTAAGCTTTTGCCGTTAACCTTTCTTAACGGGTAGGCGCTATGGTTCCCGCCAAGAGGGATCGATGACCATGAAAAACCTGCTGCAGCAATTCATAGAAGATGAATCAGGCGCCACGGCCATCGAATATGGCCTGATCGTTGCCGTGCTGTCGCTTGTAATCGTCGGCGGCGTCGGCAAGGCCGCCGACGCGATCCAGTGGCTGTTCTCCGACAACAACAGCAGGCTTGCCAACGCCTTTGCCCAGCACTGACCGCATCGGTCAAACCGCGGCGCGCATCGGTCAGTGCCCCGTCGGCTTCTCGAGGATCGTCTTCAGCGAGACCTTGGCCGAGCCAGGCTTCAGCGGTTTCTGCTGTGAGGGGTCGGGCGCCCAGCCGGACATCCACACAATCGAAAAGCTTGCCCGGATGCGGCCGTCCGGGTCAGAAAACCGATCGGCATAAATTTCGGCGGCGCGGGCGAACAGCCGCCGGGTGGCGGGACGCCGGCTGCGGTCCAAAAGCGGGCTGGTCTCGCCCATGGCGCGCAGGTCGGCGGCAAGCCCGAACAACGAATCGTAGCGCACCGTGACCGTCTCCACGTCGGCGACCGGCAGCGCCAGGCCGGCACGCTGCAGCAGCGCGCCGGCGTCGCGCACATCGGTGAACGGCAGGACGCGAGGGCTCGCGCCACCGTAAAGCTCGGTCTCGGCGGCAAGCAGGCTCTCGCGCAACTCGGAAAGCGTGCCGGCACCGGCTAAAGCGCCGAGGAACAGCCCGTCGGGCTTCAGCGCTCGGCGGATCTGCGCCAGCACGCCGGGGATGTCGTTCATCGCCTGCAGCGACAGCAGCGAGACGACAAGATCGAGGCTCTCCGCCTCGAACGGCACGGTCTCCGCCGGGGCGACGATGCCGGCTTCTCCGGCAAGGAAGGCACCGTCTGTTTCCACGCGCACTGTGTCGGCCACCTTGCCGCTGCCGGCGAGCACCCTGGTCGCGGCCGATGTCTGGCAAAACAGCGCCGCCGCCTTGCCGAATTTGCGCTCGACGGCACCCAGCCGGTCGGCAAGGTCCTCCGCTGCCCGCCGCATCAGGAAATCGGCTCCGTCGACGGGGTGCATCAGCGCCCGGCGCTTGTGCGCAAGCCAGAGCTCCGTGTCGATCAAAGGCTGCAATGGGTTATTCCTGTTGTCGGCGCATGCCGGACCGATGCTATGGTGGCGCGGGGGTTCTTCACGTGGCCGATCCGGTGCGCAAGATCAAGACCATTGCGATGAAGGACATGGCGCGGCAGGCTCTGGGCTGGCCGGCGCGCCTGTTGTTTCCGCCGGTCTGTGCCGGCTGCCGCCGCCACGTCTCGCAGCCTGGCGTGCTGTGCGGCGCCTGCTGGCCGAAGCTTCGGCTGCTGGAGAAGCCTTGGTGTCCGGTTATGGGCACGCCGTTCACGCATGACATGGGCGACGGTTTTCTTTCCGCCGAAGCGATCGCCGATCCGCCGCCTTTCGAGCGGGCGCGGGCGGCGGTCGTCTATTCAGGGGTCGCGCGCCAGATGGTGCAAGGGCTGAAATACCAGGATCGCACCGATCTCGCGCCCTGGATGGCGCGCTGGATGATGCGCGCCGGCGCCGAACTGATCGCTGAAGCCGATGTTGTGGTGCCGGTGCCGCTGCATTGGCGGCGCTTCTTCCGGCGGCAGTTCAACCAGTCGGCGGAGCTGGCACGGGCGGTTTCGAAGCTGAGCGGCCTGCCTTTCGCGCCGGCTGCGGTGAGGCGCGTAAAACTCACCCGCCAGCAGGTCGGGCTGGAGCGGCACGAACGCGAGGAGAATGTGCGCGCCGCCTTCCGCGTCCCGCCCGAGGCGGAAATCGAGATCGCCGGCCGAAGGGTGCTCGTCATCGACGACGTCTTCACCACCGGCGCCACCGTGCGGTCGGTGGCCAAGGCGCTGAAGAAAGGCGGCGCCGGAGCGGTCGACGTGCTGACCTTTGCCCGCGTCCTGCCGGGGGACTTCCGGGCCGATGAGTCTGCAACTATATAGGGCTTAAGTTGTTGTTTTGGTGCATGTCGCTTTCGCATAACCGCTGGGCGATGGGCGCAGGCAGGATTGCTGATCGATGGTTGATGTGACGATCTATACCCGGATGATGTGCGGCTATTGCACCGCAGCCAAGCGGTTGCTCGAGCGCAAGGGTGTAGCCTATACCGAGCATGAC
Organism: Mesorhizobium sp. M1A.F.Ca.IN.020.03.2.1; assembly: GCF_004023205.1. Classification (NCBI taxonomy): domain Bacteria; kingdom Pseudomonadati; phylum Pseudomonadota; class Alphaproteobacteria; order Hyphomicrobiales; family Phyllobacteriaceae; genus Mesorhizobium; species Mesorhizobium sp. M1A.F.Ca.IN.020.03.2.1. The sequence continues at coordinate 4,067 of NZ_RZSV01000270.1, forward strand.
GCGTCGTTCTCGCCGGAATTGCGCCAGGAAATGATTTCGCGGGCGCATGGGCGCACCACTTTTCCGCAGATTTTCATCGGCGACACGCATGTCGGCGGCTGCGACGACCTCCATGAATTGGAGTCCGAGGGCCGGCTGGACGTGTTGCTTGCCAACGGGGCGAGGGTTTGATCATGAGCGTTTTCAAGGCGGCGGCGGTGCAGATGCGTTCGGGCACCAGCCCGGAGCGCAACGCGGCCGCCATGGAAAAGCTGGTCCGCGAGGCCGCACAGCAGGGCGCCACCTACGTGCAGACGCCGGAAATGACCGGCGCGCTCATCCGCGACAAACAGGCTGGTGCCGCCGCTTTCACCAGCGAAGACAAGGACGTCGTCGTTTCGACGGCGCGGAAACTTGCGCAGGAACTCGGCATTTTCCTGCATGTCGGCTCGACGGCCATCCTGCGCGCCGACGGCAAGCTCGCCAATCGGGCGTTCCTGTTCGCGCCCGACGGCGCCATGATCACCAACTACGACAAGATCCACATGTTCGATGTCGACCTCGACAACGGCGAGAGCTGGCGCGAATCCGCCTCTTACGAGCCGGGAACAGAGGGCGTCGTCACCGAGATCAACGGCGTGAAGCTGGGCTTCGCCGTCTGCTACGACCTGCGCTTCCCGCAGCTATTCCGTGCCGAAGCGCTGGCGGGGGCTCAGGTGCTTTCGGTGCCTGCGGCCTTCACCCGCCAGACCGGCGAGGCGCACTGGCACGTGCTGCTCAGGGCACGCGCGATCGAGAACGGCGCCTATCTCATCGCGGCCGCGCAGGGCGGCCTGCACGAGGACGGCCGCGAGACTTACGGCCATTCGCTGATCGTCGATCCGTGGGGACGCATCATCGCCGAGGCCGCGCATGATGAGCCCGCCGTGATCGTCGCCGAGATCGACCCGGCGCAGTCGGCTGCGGCGCGTCGCAAGATTCCCAATCTCAAAAACGCGCGGGATTTCACCGTCAATGCCGGCGAGGCGCCGCGTCTCAGGGGTGCAGCCTCTTGATCCGCTTTTCGCTCATCTGTGAACACGAGCACGAATTCGAAGCCTGGTTCCGCAGCAATGACGACTTCGGCACGCAGAAGAAACGCGGCTTCATCGATTGCCCGATCTGCGGCTCGCACAAGGTCGAGAAGGCGCTGATGGCGCCGGCGGTCTCCACCTCACGCAAGCAGGAGAAGATGGCGCTGGCCATGGGCGACGCGCAGAAACAGGCGCTCGCACAGCTCAAGGCGCTCGCCGACAAGGTGCGGGAGAATGCCGACTATGTCGGCGACAAGTTCGCCGAGGAAGCGCGCAAGATCCATTTCGGCGAGACCGATCCGCGCGGCATTTATGGCGAGGCTACGCCGGACGAGGCGAAAAGCCTCGCCGAGGACGGCGTCGAATTCATGCCGATCCCGAGCTTTCCGGAGGACCGGAACTAAGAATTCCGATCAGCTTTTTCAGCAGTGTGGCGAGCATTTTCCGGTCCTCTGGCGCTAACCCGGCGAGGATTTCATGCTCATTCGCGACGTGGGCGGTAAGGGCCTCATCGATGAGTTCGAGGCCTTTCGAGGTGAGTTGCACCACAACGCCGCGGCGATCGCTGGGATGCGGCGCGCGCTGGATCAGGCCCGCCTTTTCCAGCCGGTCGAGCCGGGCGGTCATTGCTCCGGAGGTCACCATCGTCGCCTCGTAGAGTTCGGTCGGCGTCAGCGCGTGAGGCGCGCCGGAGCGGCGAAGCGTGGCCAACACGTCGAATTCGCCCTGCTGCAGGCCGAAACGGGCAAAGAGCGGCGCGAGCCGGTCGCGCGCGATCAGCGCGGACGCTTCGTTCAACCGCCCGATCACTCCCATCGGCGAGACGTCGAGGTCCGGCCGTTCCTTGCGCCATTGCTCCATAGCTCTTGCCGCACGGTCCATGTGCCTCACCGTAAAGTATCTTGACATTGAGAATCTTTACGCTATATTATCCTAAGTTGGAGCGGCCGCCAAGCTTGGCCGTGAAGCCACAGGATCACGCAGATGAAATTGCTCTGGGACTCCGCACTGGGTCTTCTGATCGTCACCGGCGGATTGCTCGGCATGACGCTCCCCTTCGGCAAGCTGGCAACGGCGGCCGGTGCCCCGGCAATGGTCTGGGCTTTCGTGATCTCGTTCGGCGCCGGCGGCGTGTTGCTCACAACGCTTCTGCTGCTCGGTCAGCGCATCCGGCTCACGGCGCACAAGCTGCGTTATTTCTTCATCACCGCAGCCATCTCCTACGCTCTTCCTAACTTGCTGATGTTCTCGGCCATCCCGCATCTCGGCGCGGGTTACACGGGCATCATGTTCACGCTGTCGCCGGTCATCACGCTGGTGTTCTCGATCCTGCTTGGGGTGCGGCGACCCAACCTGCTCGGCGTCATCGGCATTATCGTTGGTTTTATCGGCGCGGTCATGGTCGCGCTTACGCGTGGGGAGGCCGGCCAGCCGGCCGAATATTTCTGGGTGGCGGTCGGCCTTCTCATCCCCGTCAGCCTCGCCGCCGGCAACATCTACCGCACCATCGACTGGCCCGAGGACACCGGTCCGATCGAGCTCGCCGTCGGCAGCCATCTGGCGTCGGCAACCTTGCTTCTCATCGGCATCCTGACGC
>NZ_RZSV01000271.1:0-5432 GCF_004023205.1 Mesorhizobium sp. M1A.F.Ca.IN.020.03.2.1
CCGCATGACTGTCTCGAAATCCACTATGCCGGCGACGATGACGCGGCGGCGCGCGGCGCGCTCGTCGGCAATATGCTTCACCACCACGTCGAAGACATTGCTGTTCGGGTCGGCGCGCTCCTCGGCGAAGCTGCGGCCTTGCCGCGAGCCCGCATGGAAGACCTTCTTGCCGCCGACATCGGGTGCGTCGAAGACGGTGAAATCAATGTCCTCGCGCGGTCCGAGCGAGGCTTTGAGATTTTCCGGCGAGAGATAGAGCAGATCCGGCGCCACCGGCTTGTAGGGCACGGCATCTTTCAGCGCGCCGTCAGCCTGCTTCCGCCGCGCCTCATAGTGATCGAGGATCAGCGTATGGCGCTCGGCCAGCGCCTCATGCGCGAGATGATCGAAGATGACAGGCGCGTCCGGCAGATAGTCGAACACCGTCTCCAGTTGCTCGTAGAAGAAAGGCAGCCAGTGCTCCATGCCGGCAAAGCGCCGTCCTTCGCTGACGGCTGCATAGAGCGCATCGTCGCGCGACGGCGCGCCGAAGGCTTCGATATAGGAGCGGCGGAAGCGGCTGATCGTTTCCGGCGTCAGCGCCACCTCGCTCATCGCCTGCAGCGCCATCGACTTGCGCTGGCCGGTCGTGCGCTGGGTCGCCACGTCGAAGACGCGGATCGATTCCAGCGTGTCGCCGAAGAAGTCGAGCCTCAGCGCCTCGCTCCAGCCGGGCGCGAAGAGGTCGAGAATGCCGCCGCGCACCGCGAACTCGCCGACGTCGCGCACGGTCGGCACGCGCTCGAAACCGGAATTCTCCAGCCGCGCGATCAGCACGTTCATGTCGATCTGGTTGCCGGGCTTGGCGTGGAAGGTCTGCGCCTCGATCAGTTCGGCCGGCGGAATGCGCTGCAAGAGCGCATTGGCCGTCGTGAGGATAACGGCGCGGTGCGGCTTTTTCGCCAGCGCAACGATGGCGGAGAGCGCGTCGAGGCGCCGCGCGGCGGCATCCGCGCCCGGCGAGACACGATCGTAAGGCAGGCAGTCCCAGGCAGGCAGTTCCAGAACCGGCAGGCCGGGAGCGGCAAAGGCGAGCGCATCGATGATCGCCGGCAGCCGCTGGCCGTCGCGCGCGACGAACAGCACCGGCTTGTCGGGCGCGATCTCCTGCGCCGTCCGCGCCAGCGCGAAAGCTTCGTAACCGTCGGCGACGCCATCGACGATGAACTGGCCGGCGCGGCCCTTCGGCAGGCCAATGGAGGGAATGAGACTCATGCTTCTTTCAAAATGTCATGGTCCGGCGCGACGCCAGGATCTTCTTCAGCACCGCGCAATCGATATCGGGCGGAACCGGGCGCTCGCCGGTGATCATCGGCAGGAATTCGGTGTCGGGGATTTCGAGGAGCTTTTCATATTGGTCGATTTCGTCGGCGGTCAAGGCGCCGATCTCGGCATCGGCGAAGGATCCCAGGATGAGATCCATCTCGCGCATGCCGCGATGCCAGGAGCGGAACAGCAGCTTGCGGCGGCGGACGTCCAGGCCCTCGCTTGATCGCTGTGTTCCGGTCATCGCGCTACATCCCTGTTCGAAGCGGCGCATATAGCGTGGATAGCGATTGGTGTCAGCCTTTGCGCTGCGGCCTCCGCGACATAAGCTGACGAGATGCGTCCTTCCATCCTCGATCCCCTGTTCGTCCCGATCACCTCGCTCGCCGGCGTCGGCCAGAAGGTCGGGACCATGATCGAACGTGTCGTGCCGGCCGATCTCGGCGACCGCGCCGCGCGCGCCGCCGATCTTCTGTTCGTGCTGCCCAACACGGTTATCGACCGCCGCAATCGGCCTGGCATCGCGCTAGCGGCCGAAGGCCAGATCGTAACACTCGAGGTGCGGGTCGACCGTCACCAGCCGCCGCCGCGCGGCAACAGGTCCGTGCCCTACCGGATCTACGCCCATGACGACACCGGTGAGATCGCCTTGACCTTCTTCCATGCCCATGCCGCCTATCTGCAGAAGATGCTGCCTGAGGGCGAGCGCGTCGTAATCTCCGGCCGCATGGAATGGTTCAACGGCCGCCCGACCATGGTTCATCCCGACCATATCGCGCCGCTCGACGAGGCCGAGGGCCTGCCGCTGGTCGAGCCCGTCTATCCGCTAACCGCCGGCCTGTCCGCAAAAGTGCTGCGCCGCGCCATCGGACAGGCGCTCGGCCGCTTGCCGGAACTGCCGGAATGGCAGGACGACGCCTTCATGCGCCGCCACACCTTTCCGTCCTTCGGCGATGCGCTCATCCGCATCCACTATCCCAAGGACCCGATCGACGTTGCCGTCGAGGGTGCGGCCTGGCGGCGCCTGGCCTATGACGAGCTCCTGGCAGGGCAGGTGTCGCTGGCGCTGGTGCGCACCAGAATCCGCCGCCTTTCGGGCCGGCCGCTGGTCGGCGACGGGCGCGTTGTCGAGAAACTGCGCGCTGCCCTGCCCTACAAGCTCACCCTCAGCCAGGAATTCGCGCTCGGCGAAATCAACGCCGACCTGGCCGACCCCGAACGCATGCTGCGTCTGCTGCAGGGCGATGTCGGCTCCGGCAAGACGGTGGTCGCGCTGCTTGCCATGGGGCGCGCGGTCGAGGCAGGCGGCCAGGCTGCGCTGATGGCGCCGACCGAAATCCTGGCGCGGCAGCATCTGGCGACCATCGCCCCGCTGGCGGAAAAAGCCGGCCTCAGCGTCGCCGTCCTTACCGGCCGCGAGAAGGGCCGCGAACGCGCCGAAACACTGGAAGGCCTCGCCAGCGGTGCGATCGACATCGTCGTCGGCACGCACGCGCTGTTCCAGGAGACGGTGACCTTCCACGACCTCGTGCTTGCCGTCGTCGACGAGCAGCACCGCTTCGGTGTCCACCAGCGTCTCGCCATCACCGCCAAAGGCGACGCGCCCGATATGCTGGTGATGACGGCGACGCCCATTCCGCGCACGCTGGTGCTGACCGCCTTCGGCGACATGGATGTCTCGAAGCTCACCGAAAAGCCGGCGGGCCGCCAGCCGATACGCACCGTCACTTTGCCAATGGAGCGGCTGGACGAGTTGGTCGGGCGCATGGTCGACGCCGTCGCCGAGGGTCAGAAGATCTACTGGATCTGTCCGCTGGTCGAGGAATCCGAAGAGATCAAGCTGATGTCGGCGGAAGACCGCTTCGCTTCGCTGAAGCCGCTCTTCGGCGAACAGATCGGCCTCGTCCATGGCCGCATGAAAGGGGCAGAGAAGGACGATGCGATGCGCGCCTTCAAGCAGGGCGAAACGCGCATATTGATCGCCACCACCGTCATCGAGGTCGGCGTCGACGTGCCGGACGCCACGATCATCATCATCGAGCATGCCGAGCGCTTCGGCCTTGCCCAGTTGCACCAGTTGCGCGGCCGGGTCGGGCGCGGCGACAAGCCCTCGTCCTGCGTGCTGCTCTACAAGGATCCGCTCGGTGAGACGGCGAAGCGCCGGCTGTCAGTGATGCGCGAGACGGAGGACGGCTTCCGCATAGCCGAGGAGGATCTGAAGCTGCGCGGCGAAGGCGAACTGCTGGGCACCCGCCAGTCCGGCACGCCAGGTTTCCAGGTCGCGCGCATCGAGTTCCATGCCGACCTGCTGGAAGCCGCCCGCGACGACGCAAGGCTGATCCTGTCGCGCGACCCCGAATTGCAGTCTGGGCGCGGCGAGGCGCTGCGGCTGTTGCTCTACCTGTTCGGGCGCGACGAGGCGGTGCGGCTGCTGCGCGCCGGCTGAGCCGCGCCCAGCGCCGGATTGGCAAGCGGCCCTTCGATCGGCTCGCCGTTCAGCGTCACCAGCTTGGCCTTGACCTCCGGCGCCACCATGCCGGCCGAAACGATCAGCTTGGCGCCGTCCTCGATCGTCATGTCGAGCAGCACGATCTCGGATTTGTAAACATACATCAGGAAGCCTGTGGTCGGGTTCGGCGTGCAGGGCATGAACACCGCGATCAACGGATCGCCTTCCTGGTCGAGCTTCTGGTTGATCTCGGTTTCCTTCTCGCTGGCGACGACGACCAGCGACCAGACTCCCTTGCGCGGATATTCGACCAGCCCGACCTGGCGGAACATGTCGCCCTTGTTTGACAGCACCGTCTCGAAAATCTGCTTCAGGGAGCGGTAGATACCGCGCACCAGCGGCATGCGGCCAAGCAGCCGCTCGCCGAAATTGACGATTGCGCGGCCGACGATGTTGGCCGTCATGAAACCGATGAACGTGATCAGCACCAGCGCCACGATCAGCCCGAAGCCGGGGACCGGAAACGGCAGATAGGTGTCCGGATTGTAGCGGGCGGGAATGTAGGGCTTCACCCAGGAATCGACCCAGCCGATGAGCGACCAGGCGATATAGGCGGTGATCGCCAGCGGCGCGCAGACGATGAAGCCCGTCAGGAAGTAATTCCTGAGCCGGGTCATGCCAGAGGTCTTCAGGGCGTCGGACATAGGATCACCGCGGCGCAGATTGCGGTTGAACTTTAGTGAACCGCAATTCGGTTTGGAACTGCGAAGTTTTTAAAGAGCGCTCTCTATGAAGCGGCTTTCAGCGTTCCAAATGGAAGCTCCTGCGTTCGCGACTGGCTGCAACACCCCTCCCTTCGTCATCACGCGCGGAGCAAAGAGCGAAGCGACGCGGCGTAGACCCGAGGATCCATTCCGCGACGCCCGCCGAGGAGTGAAAGGGCCATCGGCAAGCCATACTTCGAACTACGGTGCCCAAAAGAAGCAGTGACAGTGCTATTCCACCGTGACCGATTTCGCCAGATTGCGCGGCTGGTCGACATCCGTGCCCATGAACACCGCGGTGAAATAGGCGAGCATCTGGATCGGCAGCGCGTAGATGATCGGCGCGATGATCTCAGGTACTTCGGGCAGGATGATCGTCTCCATCGACTTGATGCCGGCCTGGGCCGCGCCCTTGGCGTCGGTGATCAGGATGATCTTGCCGCCGCGCGCCGCGACTTCCTGCATGTTGGAAACCGTCTTTTCGAAGATGCGGTCATGCGGCGCGATCACGATAACCGGCATGTTTTCGTCGATCAGCGCGATCGGTCCATGCTTCAGCTCGCCGCCGGCATAGCCTTCGGCGTGGATGTAGGAGATTTCCTTGAGCTTCAGCGCCCCTTCCATGGCTAGTGGAAAATTGGTGTCGCGGCCGAGATAGAGCACATCCTTGTAGCGGGACAGATCACGCGAGATGCGTTCGATCTGCTCGTCGAGCTTCAGCACCTGTGTGGCAAAGCGCGGCGCCTCGGAAAGCTCGCGCACCAGCCGCTTCTCCTCATCGCGCGAGATCGTCCCGCGCGCCACGCCGGCCCGCACTGCGAGCGAGGCCAGCACGGAGAGCTGGCAGGTGAAAGCCTTCGTCGAGGCGACGCCGATCTCCGGCCCGGCAAGCGTCGGCAGCACGACGTCGGATT
>NZ_RZSV01000271.1:5442-6153 GCF_004023205.1 Mesorhizobium sp. M1A.F.Ca.IN.020.03.2.1
CATTGACGACCGCGCCGATCTTCATGCCGGCCTGGCGGCAGTAGCGCAGGGAAGCCAGCGTGTCGGCGGTCTCGCCCGACTGCGATATGAAGAACGCCGCGTCGTTCCCGGACAACGGCATCTCGCGGTAACGGAATTCCGAGGCGACGTCGATGTCGACCGGCAGCCGCGCATAGCGCTCGAACCAGTATTTGCTGATCAGCCCGGCCAGATAGGCGGTGCCGCAGGCCGAGAGCGCCAACCGGCCGATCTTGGCAAAGTCGAAGGGCAGATCGAGCGGCCTCGACACGCCGGAGACGAAATCGACATAATGCGCCAGCGTGTGCGAGATCACCTCCGGCTGCTCATGGATTTCCTTTTCCATGAAATGGCGGCGGTTGCCCTTGTCGACCATGAAGCTGGTCGAGAGCGACTGCTGGCGCTTGCGGTCGACCTTGTTGCCGTCGGCGTCATAGATGGTGACGCTGTTGCGACGCACTTCCGCCCAGTCGCCATCTTCGAGATAGGTGACTGCGTTGGTGAAAGGCGCCAGCGCGATCGCGTCCGAGCCCAAAAACATCTCGCCGTCGCCATGGCCGACGGCAAGCGGCGGACCGTTGCGGGCGCCGACGATCAGATCCTCGTCGCCCTTGAACATGATCGCCAGCGCAAACGCGCCCGAGAGCCGCTTCAGCGCCTGGTGCGCTGCCTGGACCGGCTTCAGCCCCTTGG
>NZ_RZSV01000271.1:6163-6685 GCF_004023205.1 Mesorhizobium sp. M1A.F.Ca.IN.020.03.2.1
CGCGCGACCAGATGCGCGACGACCTCGGTGTCCGTCTGAGAGGCGAATTTGTAGCCATCGCGGGAGAGATCGTCGCGCAGCTCGGCGAAGTTCTCGATGATGCCGTTGTGGACAATCGCGACGCCTTCGGAAAAATGCGGATGCGCATTGGTCTCGTTCGGCACGCCATGGGTCGCCCAGCGGGTATGGCCGATGCCGATCGTGCCTTCCAGCGGATCTTCTTTCAGCCGGCGTTCGAGATTGATGAGCTTGCCTTCGGCGCGGCGGCGGCCGAGCGTGCCATTCTCGATGGTGGCGACGCCGGCCGAGTCATAGCCGCGATATTCGAGCCGCTTCAGCGCATCGACGATCAGCGGCGCGACCTGTGAATGGCCGACAATTCCAACGATACCGCACATACGCTGCCCCCGATTCCCCGCGAAAACCCAGCGCTATTTAGGGATGGCCGGCCTGCCGCGAAAGTCACTTTGCGTTTCGTTCGGTGTCACCCGGAACGGTTTTACGACTGATGCACCATGACAC
>NZ_RZSV01000272.1:0-6667 GCF_004023205.1 Mesorhizobium sp. M1A.F.Ca.IN.020.03.2.1
GTGCGGTTGTCGTAGCCCCACTTGTTGTTGACCGGCGCCGAGACGGATGCGTTCTTCCATTTCATCGGCGGCATGCAGAAACACGTGCCGAACGCGCTGGTGATGCTTGCGCCTTACGTCAATTCCTATCGGCGGCTCACGCAGGCTGCGTCGGCGCCGGTCAACAACAAGTGGGGCTACGACAACCGCACGACGGCTTTCCGCGTGCCGCGTTCCGATCCAGCGGCGCGGCGCGTCGAAAATCGGATTCCGTCCTCGGACGCCAATCCCTATCTGGCGCTTGCCGCCTCGCTTGCCTGCGGGTTGATCGGCATGAACAACAAGGTCCAGGCCGAGCCGCCGGTGCTGACGACCGCCAACGAGGACGAGATCGACCTGCCGCGCAGCTTGCTCGAGGCCGTGGACCTTTTCGAGGCCGACAAGGAGCTTGGCGCCATTGTCGGCAAATCCTTCGCAGCCACGTATGCGGCCATCAAGCGAGCCGAGTTCGAGACATTCATGGAAGTGATCAGCCCTTGGGAGCGGGAGTATCTGTTGCTGAATGTGTGAGCGGCCACTTCGTCGAGTGAATGGGTGAATAGTGAATGGTGAGTAATTTCATATTGGATGGGTGAACGCAGCCAGAGCGCTCTAGCAAAGCATTCACTATTCACCATTCACCTGCGTTTCCGCATGCCTCGATGGGCGGGTATTCCGGCCACGGCATCATGCTGTCCAACTTCTTCGGCAAGCTCTACGCCGAGACGGTCGCGGGCAATCGCGACCGCTGAAGCTGATCGAGTATCTGAAGATTCCCGCCTTCCCGGACAGCTGTTGTTTACGCGCACCGCTGCTGTTTCTGGCGCTCAACTGGTTCGCACTGCGCCGCAGGATCTGAAGCCGGAACATGTGCAGAAGCTGTTAATTCGACAAGTCCGCTTCCCTAACGGCACGTTGCGGAATCCTTAACAAACGCGCAGAATTTCGCAAAAAGGCGCACTGATGCCATAATCGGCGGTAAAAGATGCCGGTTCTGGGCGATAAGACGGGGATTTGCGCGGGCCTGCCCGCTGGAAATTTCGGGACCGATGCCGATCAGCCGCGAACCGTTTGCGGCAAGATCGAAAGAACGTCGGCCCGGTTGTTGGAGGTGGTTTAGGTGAACGAGCCCTTCAGTTTCGGTGCGCCGGAACGACGGCACTTTGCCGTGCGGTTCGGCTATGACATGCGGCCCTCGTTCTGGCAGGGCCTGCAGTCGAACGCGCATCTGGTGATCGCGGCCGTCGGCACCGCGGCGCTGCTTGGCGTGGCGGCGGTGGCGCTTTGGCTGGCCTTGCCGGCCAATGAGCGGCAGGCGATCGCGAAAACGGAGCAGACCGTCCCCGCGATCCCGGTCAAGACGAAGAAGATCGCCCCGGCCGCGGCGAGCTCTGTCAGTGTCGCCGCCGCGCCGCAAGCCGCGCGCAAGGCCGATGCGGTTTCGCCCATGACTGCATCCCGAGAAGCCGCCATCCCGGCACTGGCTTCCAACAATCCCCGCTGGAACGGCACGGTTGGTGAGCTTGCGCCCGCGGCGGATGCCCCGCCGGCCTCATCCGCTCAGGCCGCGGAGAAGCCGGCGACGCAGAACGACAAACCAGCCGTTGCCGCCTTCGCCGAATCCGCGTCCGGAAACGATGCTTCGGCCGCCCTGGCTGAGGTCGCATCGCCTGCGCCGGCTGCTGCCCAATCGGCAGACGCAAAAAAGCCTGACGACAAAATGGATGCGGCCCAGACCGCGGCCATTCCGGATGCGAAGCCCGGGGTTGCCGAGGCTCAGCCCGCGGCGCCCGACGAAGTAGCCCAGGACAGTCCGAAGCCCGAAAACGCCGGCACTGGCACCAATGGACGCGTCCTGAGGGCTGTTACCATGCGTTCCGGCCCGAAGAACGGCGCCGCCGCGATCGTCACTGTGCCTGCCAAGTCAGCCGTGCAGGTGATGAGCTGCAAAAAATGGTGCGAGATCGTCTATAACGGCAAACGCGGCTGGATCTACAAGAGCTTCGTCAAGACCGGCGCCTGATCTGGACGCTCTTGGCGGCCTGACGCCGCCGCGACGTCGGTTCAGATGCAGCGCCCGCCGTCGACCTCCAGCGCCACGCCGGTGATCAAGGCCGCCTCGTCCGAAGCCAGCCAGAGCGCCGCGTTGGCGATGTCGAGCGGCGTCGACAGCCGGCCGAGCGGGATGGACGCGCGGAATTTTTCACGGATATCCGGCGTGTCGGCGCCCATGAACTTCTCCAGCATGCCGGTCTCGCCGGCGACCGGGCAGAGGCAATTGACGCGAATGTTCTTCGGGGCGAGTTCGACCGCCATCGACTTGGTGGCGGTGATCGCCCATCCCTTGGAGGCGTTGTACCAGGTGAGGCCCGGCCGCGGCCTGATGCCGGCTGTCGAAGCCGTGGTCAGTATGACGCCGCCGCCCTGCCGGTCCATGATCGGCACCACGGCAAGCGCGGCATGATAGATCGCCTTCATGTTGACAGCGGTGATCAGGTCGAAGGTTTGCTCGTCGACGCCGAGCATGTCGCCGTTGCGATGGGTGTAGCCGGCATTGTTGACCATGATGTCGACGCGGCCGAAGGCGCTTTTGGCGGCATAAACCATCTCGTCGAATTCGGAGCGTTGCGAGACGTCGGTCTGGGTCCAGATCGCGTTGTCGCCGATTTCCTTCGCCACGCGCGCTGCGCCCTTGGCGTTGAGGTCGGCAACCACGACGCGCGCGCCTTCCTCGGCGAAGCGCTTCGCCACGCCCTCGCCGAAGCCCGACGCCGCGCCGGTGATGATGGCAACCTTGTTTTGCAGACGCATGGTTTTTCCCATCATTGAAGGGCTGGCGGTCGCCATTCTCCCTTAGCTTTCGTCACATTCAGGTTCTATGTTGCAGGCGCGAACGCTTCCGGAAAGCTGTTGCTTGCCGACAAGCCTCCCGGCGGCGCCAGTGTCAAGGCCGCATTTGGGCCCAATCGATTGTCCAGCGATTGGTCCCGGATGTGACACCATGACACTGGACGATTTAAATCGATTAGAATATATCAGCCCCGCTACCGGCTAGCGGCATCAAACCGGACTGACCATGACCAGCCAGATCATCCCTGTCGAACCTTTCGACTTCATCATCTTCGGCGGTACCGGCGACCTGTCGGAGCGCAAGCTTCTGCCCTCGCTCTACCACCGCCAGCGCGACCACCAATTTTCGGAGCCGACGCGCATCATCGGCACGTCGCGCGCGAAGATGAGCGATGCCGAGTTCCAGACCTTCGCCAAGAAAGCGATATCGGACCATGTGAATCCGGCCGACATCGAGCCGAAGGAACTGGACACATTTCTTGCTCGGCTTTCCTATGTCTCGGCGGACGCCACCTCCGGCGTCGGCTTCGACAAGCTCACGAAGGCCATCGGCGACAGCGACCGCATCCGCGCTTTCTACCTCGCGGTGGCGCCGGCGCTGTTCGGCGACATCTCGCATCAGCTCAAGGAACACAAGCTGATCACCCCGAACTCGCGCATCGTGCTGGAGAAGCCGATCGGCCGTGACCTCGCCTCGGCACGGGCGCTCAACGACGCTGTGGGTGACGATTTCCACGAAAGCCAGATCTTCCGCATCGATCACTATCTCGGCAAGGAAACGGTGCAGAACCTGATGGCGCTGCGCTTTGCCAACGCGCTTTATGAGCCGCTGTGGAACTCCGCCCATATCGATCATGTGCAGATCACCGTGGCCGAGACCGTGGGTCTCGAGGACCGCGTCACCTACTACGACAAAGCCGGCGCGCTGCGCGATATGGTGCAGAACCACATCCTGCAGCTGCTTTGCCTGGTTGCCATGGAAACACCGTCCTCGATGGACGCGGACGCCGTGCGCGACGAGAAGCTGAAGGTGCTGCGGGCGCTGAAGCGCATCAACGGCAACGAGGCGCCGAAGCACACGGTGCGCGGCCAGTATCGCGCCGGCGCCTCCGCCGGCGGGCCGGTCAAGGGCTATGTCGAGGAGCTCGGCAAGGACAGCAACACCGAGACCTTCGTCGCCCTCAAAGCCGAGATCGGCAACTGGCGCTGGGCCGGCGTGCCTTTCTATCTCAGGACCGGCAAGCGGCTGGCGACCCGCGTTTCGGAAATCGTCATCGAATTCAAACCGATCCCCTATTCCATCTTCGGCGACAGCGCCGGGCCGATCTTCGCCAACCAGCTGGTGATCAGGCTGCAGCCGGACGAAGGCGTCAAGCAGTACATCATGATCAAGGATCCGGGGCCGGGCGGCATGCGGCTGCGCCAGATCTCGCTCGACATGAGCTTCGCGCAATCCTTCCACAGCCGCGCGCCGGACGCCTACGAGCGGCTGATCATGGATGTGGTGCGCGGCAACCAGACGCTGTTCATGCGTCGCGACGAGGTCGAGGCGGCCTGGAAGTGGATCGATCCGATCCAGAACGCCTGGGAAAGCGCCAGGCAGGAAGCGCAGGGCTATACGGCCGGCACCTGGGGTCCGTCGGCCTCCATCGCGCTCATCGAACGTGACGGACGGACATGGCACGAGAGCAATTGAGCGGGGCCGTTTACGCCTGGAACGGCTTTGCCGACCGCCAGCAGCTGGCGGCGGCCCTTGCCGGCCACGTCGCCGCCCGCCTGACCAAGGCGATCACCGACCGCGGCACGGCGCTGCTCGCCGTATCCGGCGGCACGACGCCGGCAAAATTCTTCGCCGCGCTCTCCTTAATCCCGATCGCCTGGGACAAGGTCACCGTGACGCTGGTCGATGAACGTTTCGTGCCGACCTCCTCGCCGCGCTCGAATGCCGGGCTGGTGGCGGCCAACCTGCTCCAGAACAAGGCAGCGGCAGCGCGCTTCGTGCCGCTCTACCATGAGGCGGCGACCATCGAGGACGCAGCGGCGTCGGACAGCGAGGCCCTGCAATCATTGCCCTGGCCGCTGGATGTGGTGGTGCTTGGCATGGGTGCCGACGGCCACACTGCCTCCTTCTTTCCCGATGCCGGCAATCTCGCCGAGCTCATCGACCCATCCTCACCGCGGATCGTGCTGGCCGTGCATGCGCAAAGCGCCGGCGAGCCGCGGCTGACACTGTCGATGGCGCGGATCGTTGCCGCCGGTTTCATCGCGCTCCACATCGAGGGAGAGGACAAGCGTATTGCCTTCGACGGCGCGATGGGAGCGGGCATGAAAAAGCCCATCCGCAACGTGCTCGAGGTGGCGCCGATACCGGTAGAGGTGTTCTGGGCACCCTGATTTCACCAAAGGAACAGCCCCGGAGGCTGTGGGAGGACGTTTTCCGGGGCCCGAAAGGACCAGCCATGACAGCCAGACGCGACATCGAAGCCATCACCGAACGCATCCGCCAACGCTCGAAGGCCGGTCGCGAAGCCTATCTCGGCCGCATCGCGGAGGCGTCGGGACGCGCCGCCAACCGCGCGGTGCTCTCCTGCGGCAACCTCGCCCACGGTTTTGCCGTCTGCAGCCCATCGGAGAAGGTGGCGCTCGGCGGCGATCGCGTGCCCAACCTCGGCATCATCACCTCCTACAACGACATGCTGTCGGCGCATCAGCCGTTCGAGACCTTTCCGGCGCTTATCAAGGACGCGGCACGCGAGGCGGGCGGCATCGCCCAGGTCGCCGGCGGCGTGCCGGCGATGTGCGACGGCGTGACGCAAGGCCAGCCAGGCATGGAACTGTCGCTGTTCTCGCGCGACGTGATCGCCATGGCAGCGGCGATCGGCCTTTCGCACAACATGTTCGACGCCGCCGTCTTCCTCGGCGTCTGCGACAAGATCGTGCCAGGGCTGGTGATCGCGGCGCTCACCTTCGGGCACCTGCCGGCTGTCTTCATCCCCGCCGGGCCGATGACGACGGGCCTGCCGAACGACGAGAAGGCCAAGGTCCGCCAGCTCTATGCCGAGGGCAAGGCGGGCCGCGCCGAGCTGCTCGAGGCGGAGTCCAAATCCTATCACGGGCCGGGCACCTGCACCTTCTACGGCACCGCCAATTCCAACCAGATGCTGATGGAGATCATGGGCCTGCACACGCCCGGCGCCTCCTTCGTCAACCCGGGTACGCCGCTGCGCGACGCGCTGACCAGGGAGGCGGCGAAGCGCGCGCTGGCGATCACCGCGCTCGGCAATGCCTATACGCCGGTCGGGCGCATGATCGACGAGCGCTCGATCGTCAACGGCGTGGTCGGCCTGCACGCGACCGGCGGCTCGACCAACCACACCATCCACCTCATCGCCATGGCTGCGGCAACCGGAATTTCGCTTACCTGGCAGGACATCTCCGACCTGTCGGAGGCCGTGCCGCTGCTCGCCCGCGTCTACCCGAACGGACTCGCCGACGTGAACCATTTCCACGCCGCCGGCGGGCTCGGCTTCCTGATCCGCGAGTTGCTCGACGAAGGCTTGCTGCACGAGGACGTGCAGACGGTCTGGGGCGAAGGCCTGCGGCCCTATGCTGTCGAGGCAAAGCTCGGCGCCGACGGCAGCGTCGTGCGTGAAGCGGCGCCGCTCGAGAGCGGCGACGAGAAGGTGCTGGCGCCGTTCAAGAAGGCGTTCCAGCCGACCGGCGGACTGAAGGTGCTTGCCGGCAACCTCGGCCATGCCGTGATCAAGACCTCTGCGGTCAAGCCCGAACGGCGCGTCAT
>NZ_RZSV01000273.1:0-6657 GCF_004023205.1 Mesorhizobium sp. M1A.F.Ca.IN.020.03.2.1
CTGTTTTCCATCCTCGAAGAGCTCAACTGCCAGGCCTTCATGACCGGCACCGACGCGGCGCTGTTTTCCAGCCTTGCCGGGCGGGCGCAATTCCTGACGGTCGATCACGGCAGCGTCGGCCCGACCGGCTGAACTGTCGAAGAGTTGAAAGCCCCTTGCACGACGATTTGTCCTGCGGGACAAGGCTTCGCCTTGCATGTGCATGACAAGGTTTCCTGCCCGCTATATGGTCCGGCCATGACGAATGCTGCACTCACCGACGAAGAGCTTGAGCGCTATGCCCGCCACATCGTGCTGCCCGAAATCGGCGGCCCCGGCCAGCAGAAGCTGAAGCGGGCGCGGGTGCTGGTGATCGGCGCCGGCGGGCTTGGGGCGCCTGTGCTCGAATATCTCGCGGCGGCCGGCGTCGGCACGCTCGGCATCGTCGACGACGATGATGTCTCCTTGTCCAACCTGCAGCGGCAGGTGATCCATGGCAGCGATACAATCGGCATGGCGAAGACCGACAGCGCTTCGGCGGCGATCTTGCGCATCAACCCCAATGTCAGGGTGGAACTGCATCGCCTCAGGCTGACCGAGCAAAATGCCCCTGCCCTCGTCGCCCAATACGATATCGTGGTCGACGGCTCCGACAATTTCGAGACACGCTATGCTCTGGCCGATGCCTGCGCCCAGGAAAAGAAGCCCCTGGTCACCGCTGCCGTTGGCCGCTTCGACGGCTCGGTGACGGTGCTGAAGCCATTTGAAACGGGGGCCAATGGCCAGCGCAATCCAGGCTACCGCGACCTTTTTCCGGAAGCGCCGCCCGAAGGGCTGGTGCCATCCTGCGCCGTTGCCGGCATCGTCGGCGCGCTGACGGGCGTCATCGGCACGCTGGAGGCAATGGAAGCGATTAAGCTGATCGCCGGCATCGGCGAGCCGCTGGTCGGCCGGCTGCTGCTTTACGACGGGCTGACCGCCCGTTTCGACACCGTCCGCTACAAGGCAGTCTGAGCGCATGGATCAGACGGCCACTCTCCTCGTCAGCGAGCTTCCGCCGGACTTTGCGCAGTGGGACGAATTGCTGGCGCTGATCCGGCGCGCCTTCGCCTATATGGACGGCGTCATCGACCCGCCGTCCTCGGCGCATCATCTCACACCCGAAAACCTCAAGAGCAAGGCCGGGCAAGAAACGCCGTTCCTGGCCATGGAGAACGGCCGGATCGTCGGCTGCGTCTTTGCGATGGAGAGGGCAGACGATTTCTATGTCGGCAAGCTTGCCGTCGAGCCTGGCCTTCAGGGGCGAGGCATAGGCGGACGGCTGATGCAGGCCGTCGACGATCTTGCCCACCGGCGCGGCAAGCAGGCCCTCGAGCTGCAGACGCGTATCGAGCTTACGGCGAACCACGCGGCCTTCGCCCGGCTCGGCTTTCGCGAGACCGGGCGCACCGCGCATGCGGGCTACGACAGGCCGACCTCGATCACCATGCGCAAGGTGCTGTCTTGAGCCTCGCGCTCAGCCCGGAGGAACAGGCAACCGCCGCCGGTAAGGACGGCGCGGGAATGGCGATGCGCATCGTCGCCGAGAGCGCGCGCCTGCTCGGCGCGCCGGGGCTGATCCCGATCTGTTCGGCGCATATCGACGGCGCGCTCTATCATGGCGATTCCGGCACGCTGTTCGCCGAGCGGCTGGTCGAAGGCGGCGCCAGTGTTGCCGTGCGCTCGACGCTCAATGTCGGGGCGCTCGACCTGACGGGCTGCTCGCGCATCCGCCTGGAAGAGCCGCAGCGCGGCATGGCGCGGCGGATGATGGATGCCTATCGCAAGCTCGGCTGCGAACAAAGCTGGACCTGCGCGCCCTATCAGGCCGGGCACAGGCCGGCACAGGGCAGCGATGTCGCCTGGGGCGAGTCCAATGCGGTGGTGTTCTGCAATTCGGTGCTGGGCGCCCGCACCAACCGCTACGGCGATTTCCTCGACATCGCCTGCGCCATCACCGGCCGCGCACCGGATTATGGCCTGCACCGGGCCGAGAACCGCCGGGCGCGGCTGGTGTTCGACGTCTCGGGCCTATTGCCTTCCTTCCTCGCTTCCGAGATCGCCTGGCCGGTGCTGGGCAGCCTCTATGGCCGCGAGGTCGGGGATACGATCGGCGTCGTCGCCGGCATCGCCAATCATCCCGGCGACGACGCGCTAAAGGCCTTCGGCGCCGCTGCCGCTTCCTCCGGCGCGGTCGGGCTGTTCCACATTGCAGGTGTCACGCCAGAGGCGCCGAACGTCGAAACCATTCTGGCCGAGCCGAAACCGGAGGCGGTGATCCACGTCACGCCGCAGATGGCGGCGAAGGCTCGCGCCGGCCTGTCGACGGCGGCGGTGCCGAAAACCATCGATGCGGTCGCCATTGGCAGCCCGCATCTGTCCTTTGCCGAGTTCGAGATGCTGGAGCGGCTGATTGCCGGAAGACGGCTCGCCGTGCCGATCTATGCCTGCACCGGCCGTCATGTGCTTGCCTTCCTGGAGCAGGACGGCCGGCGGAAGAGGCTCGAAGCGAGCGGGGTCGTCATCGTTGCCGACACATGCGTGGTGGTGACGCCGATCATGCCGGAACTTGCCGGCGGCGTGCTTATGACCAATTCGGGCAAGTTCGCGCATTACGCTCCGGGCAACACCGGCTATGCGGTGCTCTATGCCTCGCTCGCCGATTGCGTCGAAAGCGCGGTCGCCGGCAAGCCGCGCTTCACGGACCTCGCCGCATGAGCGCCGCCACGGAGATATTGGTACGGGGCAAGGCCGGTAAAGGCGAAGCGCTGGTGCTGACGGCGCCGATCAGCTTCTGGGGCGGCGTCGACCCGCAGACAGGCCGCATCGCCGATGTCCGCCACCCGCAGCATGGCGAGGTGATTTCCGGCCGGGTGCTGTTCCTGCCGGGCACCATCGGCTCGTCGTCGGCTTCGGCAGTGCTGATGGAACTGGTCCACAACGGCCGCGGGCCGGCAGCCCTTGTGCTGCACGAGCCGGACGCCATTCTTCTGCTCGGCCTGATCGTCGCGCGCGAAATGGGCTGGGAAACACCTATGGCGGTGCGGCTCGGACGCGGTGTGTTCGACGCCTATCGCGGAAGCACCGTCAAAGTCGACGACGACGGCGCCGTGAGCGTCGCCGCCTGAACAACCCGTGGTTTTTCAGGTCCTGAGCGGCAACACACGGTCCGGCGGGCGATGGCCGTCGAAGAAGGCGCGAATGTTGATGATCACCTTCTCGCCCATGTCGATGCGGCCTTCGAGCGTCGCCGAGCCCATATGCGGCAACAGAACGACCTTGCCCTTGTGGGCGAGCTTCAACAGCTTGCTGTTCAGCGCCGGCTCGTGCTCGTAGACGTCGAGGCCGGCGCCGGCGATCTTGCCGTCCTGGATGAGTTTGATCATCGACTCTTCGTCGATGATGTCGCCCCGCGCTGTGTTGACGATGTAGGCCGCCGGCTGCATCAGCGCCAGCCGCCGGGCCGACAGCAGATGAAAGGTCGCCGGCGTCGACGGGCAGTTGACCGAGATGATATCCATCCGGGCGAGCATCTGGTCGAGGCTTTCCCAATACGTCGCTTCCAATTCGTCCTCGACCGCCGGCAGCACGCGGTGGCGGTTGTGGTAGTGGATGGACAGGCCGAACGCCTTGGCGCGCCTGGCGACCGCCGTGCCGATACGGCCCATGCCGACAATGCCCAGGCGCTTGCCCCAGATGCGGCGGCCGAGCATCCAGGTCGGGGACCAGCCGGCCCATTTCTTCTCGCCGGTGAGCACGTTGGCGCCTTCGGCCAGCCTGCGCGGCACGGCGAGCATCAGCGCCATGGTCATGTCGGCGGTGTCTTCGGTGAGCACGTTCGGCGTGTTGGTGACGGTGATGCCTTTCTTGGCAGCCGCCGAGACGTCAATCTTGTCGACGCCGTTGCCGAAATTGGCAATCAGCTTGAGGTTCTCGCCGGCCTGGGCGATCAGCGCGGCATCGATGTGGTCGGTGATGGTCGGGACCAGCACGTCGGCTTCCTTGACCGCCGCAACCAGCTCAGGCTGGGTCATCGGCCGGTCCTCGACGTTGAGGCGCGCGTCGAACAGTTCGCGCATGCGGGTCTCCACCGGATCGGGCAGCTTGCGCGTGATGACGACGAGGGGCCGTTTTTTACCTGCCATTTTTTCCCCGAAGCTTCCTCGAAACCGATCTCGTTGAGACCTCTTTAACCAAGACAAGCGAAACTTGAAGCCAGTCGCGGTATCAGCCCACTCCTGTAACAAGCGGTGCCGCCGAAGACAAAGAAAAAGGGGCGCTCCTCCCACGGACCGGCGCCGAAAGGAATGAACGTGTCTGGTTTCGCCTCGCTCCGCCTGGCTTTCAGCGCAGCCGTTCTCGGCACTCTGCTTTGGGCGCCGCAGACATCCGCGCAAGGCGCGGCCACGTCGGCGCAGACCGTGACGCTGGGGCCGAGCGGCCTGCCGCTGCCGCGCTTCGTCAGCCTGAAATCCGGACGCGTCAACTCGCGCGTCGGTCCGGGCGCCAACTATTCCGTCGACTGGATGTATATGAAGGCCGGACTGCCGATGGAAATCATCCAGGAATTCGACACCTGGCGCCGCGTGCGTGACGCCGACGGCTCCGAAGGCTGGATCAACCAGTCGCTGCTTTCGGGCCGCCGCACCGCGATCGTCGCCCCCTGGCAGCGCGGCAAGGGCGGCCGAATCAATCTGCTCGACGATCCCGACAAGGACGCCGGCGTTGTCGCCATCCTCGAGCCAGGCGTGATGGGCTCGATCAAGAAGTGCGACGGTCAGTGGTGCGAGATGACCTTCGACGGCCATACCGGCTGGGTCGCCCAGTCGCAGGTCTGGGGCGCCTACCCGGGAGAAAAGGTCAAGAACTGATCTGGACCATGATCTGATCCAAACCGTAGGTCAGCGTAGAAAAACCGGTTCCGACTTTTCGCGATCATGGTCTTCGAGCCGCATCGCCAGATCGACAGGCCTCATCGCGGGCAGATCAGTCGCGGCGCTTCGGGCGCAGCCTCACCACGATATCGACGTTGGCGATCTCCATGCCTTCCGGAGGCTGCGGCAGGTTGGAGACGCTCACCGGGCCGCTGGCGATATCGAAGATCCGGTTCTCGCCCTCGACATAGAAGTGGTGGTGATCGGAAGTGTTGGTGTCGAAATACGTCTTCGACCCTTCGACGGCGAGGATGCGCAGCATGCCGGCCTGGGTGAATTGATGAAGGGCATTGTAGACGGTGGCCAGCGAAACCGGCACACCGGCGGCGATCGCCTCTTCATGCAATTCTTCGGCCGAAAGGTGACGGTCGCCCTTGGCGAAAAGCAGGTCGGCCAGCGCAATGCGCTGGCGCGTCGGCCTCAGGCCGGCTTCGCGAACCCGCTTGTCCACAGCGACATTTTCCTTCCGGCAGCCCGAATCCATCTATCCCGTCTAAGCTTGCAAGCCCCATAGACCGGTCCAGAATGGCAAAAAGAGGTCAATGCCAAAAACTGGACACCACCCGACATATATTCTGTCGCCCAAATGCGATCAATAGCGCGCATTGACCCAGGCAGGCGCACGGGTTAAGCGCAAACGCCGGTTTCCGGCCACAAACAGAGTGTGTTAGGAAACCAACGACATGGGCGCCCTGCCGCCCGGAACGAGAACGGGGACCGAATTAATGGCGGGTCAAAAGTCCAGCTACGACTACGAGGAACTGCTTGCCTGCGCCCGCGGCGAGCTGTTCGGACCGGGAAACGCCCAGCTGCCCTACCCGCCGATGCTGATGTTCGACCGCATCACCGAGATCAGCGAGACCGGCGGCGCCTTCGACAAGGGCTTCATCCGTGCCGAGTTCGACATCAAGCCGGATCTTTGGTTCTTCGCCTGCCATTTCATCGGCAATCCGATCATGCCGGGTTGCCTCGGCCTCGACGCCATGTGGCAATTGACCGGCTTCTATCTCGGCTGGCTCGGCGAACCCGGCAAAGGCATGGCGCTGTCGACCGGCGAGGTGAAGTTCAAGGGCATGGTGACGCCATCGGTCAAGAAGGTCGAATATGGCGTCGACTTCAAGCGCGTGATGCGTGGCCGCCTCGTGCTCGGCATCGCCGACGGCTGGCTCAAGGCGGATGGCGAACCCATATACGCGGCAACGGATCTGAAGGTGGGCCTGTCCAAGCAGTCCGCCGCCTGATCGCCATCGCCACGGGCCCTGGCGTGTCCGGCGGATGCGCAAGGACGCCGCGGTTTTATTTTGCGTATGATCGAAGGCGGAAACCAATTAGGTTTTTCGTCAAACTACGCCGGAAGGAGTTGCGAATGAGACGCGTCGTAGTGACAGGCCTCGGCATTGTGTCGTCGATCGGCAACAACGCCAATGAGGTGCAGGCCTCGCTTTACGATGCCAAGTCCGGCATCAGCTTTTCCAATTCCTTCGCCGAGCACGGTTTTCGCTGCCAGGTATGGGGCGCGCCGACGCTCGACCCGTCGGCGATGATCGACCGCCGCGCAATGCGTTTCCTGAGCCAAGGCGCTGCCTGGAACCATGTCGCCATGGATCAGGCGATCGCGGACGCCGGGCTCGGCGAGAGCGACATCACCAATGAGCGGACCGGCATCGTGATGGGCTCCGGCGGACCGTCTACCAGGACCATCGTG
>NZ_RZSV01000274.1:0-6617 GCF_004023205.1 Mesorhizobium sp. M1A.F.Ca.IN.020.03.2.1
CGCACCACCTGGACCGACGTCGTGCGCCACAAGCTGCCCAGGGCGTTCGATGCGCTGAAGGCGGCCGCGCGCGAAGTCGGCTCGGTCCAGATCCAGAACGTCGCGTCGGTCGCCGGTAATCTCTGCAACGCCTCGCCCGCCGCCGACGGCGTTCCGGCGCTGCAGGTGGTCGATGCCGAAGTCGAATTGCGGTCGGCGAAAGCCACGCGCTACCTGCCGCTTGGCGGGTTCATTCTCGGCAATCGCCGCACGGCGCTGCAGCCAGACGAGATGGTTACCGCCATTCGTGTGCCGAAACGTTCGGCTGTCGGCTCGTCCGCCTTCGTCAAGCTTGGCGCGCGGCGCTATCTCGTGATCTCGATCGCCATGGCGGCGGCGCGTCTCGTGATCGAAGATGGCGTGGTCGCTGATGCTGCTATCGCTGTCGGCGCCTGCTCCGCCGTCGCCCGTCGTCTTGCCGGCGTCGAGGCGGCCCTGCGCGGCCAGCCGGTTACCGCCGCGCTCGCCGATGCGGTGCTGTCCGCGCCGATCGACGAACTGTCGCCAATCGCCGATGTGCGCGGCAGCGCCGAATACCGGGAGCATGCGGCGCGCGAGATCGTTGTCCGCGCAGTGTGCGCTGCGACCAGCCTGGGCGAAGGCAAGGTGGCCGCATGACAATGGAGCGCACCGACATTGCCTTCGAGGTCAACGACGCGGCTGTCAGCGTGTCGGTGCCGCCGGTGCGGCGGCTCTCGCAGGTTCTGCGCGACGAGTTGCGGCTGACCGGCACCAAGGTCGGCTGCGACGCCGGCGATTGCGGCGCCTGCACCGTGCTGGTCGACGGCAATCCCGTCTGCGCCTGCCTTGTGCCGGCGGCCTCGGTCTCCGGCGCGTCCGTCACGACGGTCGAGGGCCTCGCCAACGGCAGGCTGTCGGCCTTGCAGGCGTCCTTCCTCGAACACGGCGCCGCGCAATGCGGCATCTGCACGCCGGGCCTGCTGGTGGCGGCTACCGCGCTGCTGCAGCGCAACCCAACGCCGAGTGAGGCCGAGACGCAGGATGCGCTGGGCGGCGTGCTCTGCCGCTGCACGGGGTACCGGAAAATCGTCGCGGCGGTGATGCATGCCTCGCAGCATATGGACGGTTTCGACCGTCGCCTGCCGGAGGTCGGCCGCGCCGTCGGCGCCTCGCCGATCCGGCTCGACGGCGTGCCGAAGGTTACCGGCGACGAAAAATTCGGCGGCGATTCCTTTCCGCACGACGCGCTGTCGGTGCTGGTCGTCCGCTCGCCCTACTATCACGCCGGTTTCAGCTTCGGAGATCTCGACGCCTGGGCCAAAGCGCATCCCGGCATTGCCGGCGTCTTCACCGCCGCCGACATTCCGGGCAGGAACTGCTTCGGGGTCATCGGCCCCTTTGCTGATCAGCCGGCCCTTGCCGAAGGTTTCGCGCGCCTTCGCGGCGAGGCGGTCGCGCTGGTGGCGGGCGAGCGCGAAGCCATCCCCGACCTCGACCTGACGGATTTTCCGATCGCCTGGACGGAACTGCCGCATGTGTTGCAGCCCCGCGAGGCGAAAGCCGACGGCGCACTCCTGATCCACCGGCATCGGCCGGCGAACCTGCTCACCTCCGGCTATGTCGAACATGGCGATCCCGACGGCGCCCTTGCTGCCGCTGCTGTCACCGTCTCCGGCGCCATCGAGACTTCTTTCGTCGAGCATGCCTATATCGAGCCGGAGGCCGGCTTCGCTTACATGGATGGCGACACGCTCGTCATCGTCGCCTGCACCCAGGCGCCCTACATGGATCGCGACGACACGGCCAAGGTGCTAGGCCTCCCGGTCGAAAAGGTGCGCATCGTGCCGACCGCCACTGGCGGCGGCTTCGGCTCGAAGCTCGATGTCTCGCTTCAGCCTCTGATCGGCCTTGTGGCGATGAAGACCGGCAGGCCGGCGGCACTCGCCTACACGCGCAACGAATCCATGATGTCGACCACCAAGCGCCATCCGGCCGAAATGGAGGCGACCATCGGTGCCGATTCCGAGGGCCGCGTCACCGGAATGATCTTTGAGGGCGATTTCAACACCGGCGCCTATGCAAGCTGGGGCCCGACGGTTGCCAACCGCGTGCCGGTGCATGCCTCCGGCCCCTATCAGACGCCGAACTATCGGGCGACGGGCAGGGCCATCCATACCAACGGCCCGATCGCCGGCGCCTTCCGCGGCTTCGGCGTGCCGCAGGCAACCATTATGCAGGAAACGCTCTACGACGCGCTCGCTGGCAAGCTTGGCATGGATCGCCTCGATTTCCGGCTGAAGAACTGCCTTCGAAACGGCTGCGAAACGGTCACGGGCCAACGGCTGGAGTCGGGCGTCGGCATCAGTGAATGCCTGGAGAGGCTTCAGCAGCATTGGGCGCGCGCGCTTGGCGATGCGGAAGCCTTCAACGCCATCAACACGGCAAGCAAGCGCGGCGTCGGCGTCGCCTCCTGCTGGTATGGCTGCGGCAACACCTCGCTGCCCAATCCTTCGACGATCAAGGTCGGCGTCTCGGCCTCCGGAGATGTCGTGCTGCACCAGGGCGCCGTCGACATCGGCCAAGGCTCCAACACGGTCATCAGCCAGATCTGCGCCGACGCGCTCGGCCTGCCGCTGGACAAGTTCAGGCTGAAGAGCGCCGACACCGCCATCACGCCCGACGCCGGCAAGACATCCGCCTCGCGCCAGACTTTTGTCACCGGCAAGGCGGCGGAGAAGGCGGGCCGCGCGCTGCGCGAAAAGATCCTGCGTTTCGCCAATGTGTCCGATCAAGCAACGATCGCGCTCGACGGCGCAAGCATCTCCATCCGCGAGGTGGATGCGACGCGACGCATCGATCTGCGTACACTGAAGATCGATGCCGATGGCTTGGTGTTCGTCGCGGAAGAGACCTACGATCCGCCCACGCTGCCGCTCGACGCCAAGGGCCAGGGCAAGCCCTACGCCGTCTATGGTTATGGCGCCCAGATCGCCGAGCTTGAGGTCGATCTCAAGCTGGGCACGGTGAAGCTGCTCAAGATCACCGCCGCGCATGATGTCGGCAAGGCCATCAACCCGGTACTGGTCGAGGGGCAGATCGAGGGCGGCATCGCGCAAGGCATCGGCATGGCACTGATGGAGGAATATATCCCCGGCCGCACCGAGAACCTGCACGACTACCTCATCCCGACCATCGGCGACGTGCCGCCGGTCGAGCACATATTGGTGGAAGTTCCGGACCCGGAAGGACCTTTCGGCGCCAAGGGTTTGGGGGAGCATGTGCTGATCCCGACCGCGCCGGCGATCCTCAACGCCATCCGACATGCCACCGGCGTGCTGGTCACCAAAGTGCCGGCGACGCCGAGCCGCATCCTGGCGGCGATCCGCGAAAAGGAGGCGCGCCGATGAGCGAGCTTGCCGAACGTTTCGAAACCCACGATCCCGGTGAGAAGCAGGTGGCGGAGAAGATCCGCTGCGATGCCTGTCCGGTGATGTGCTACATCGCCGACGGCCGCACCGGCGCCTGCGACCGCTACGGCAATGTCGGCGGGCGCATCGTGCGCATGGATCCGCTGACCATCCTCGACCACGCGGCCGAGACCGGCGGCGCGGTCGTGCCATTCGTCGCCGAGGGCGAGGAGTGGGGTGGTGAGCTGGTCAACACCGGCCGCCGCTTCGTCACCGCGATCGGGGCCGGCACCACCTACCCGGATTACAAGCCCGCACCTTTCATCGTCAGCCAGGAGGTCGAGGGCGTCGATCTCGTCACCGTCGTCACCGAGGGCATCTTCTCCTATTGCGGCGTCAAGGTGAAGATCGATACGGACCGCCACATCGGCGACGAGACGGCGACCGTGCGCTCGGAAGGCGAGGCGATCGGCCACGTCACCACTGGCGAATATGGCTCGCAGATGCTGTCGCTTGGCGGCGTGCATCACTTGACCGGCGGCTCCAAGGCTGAAGGCCGCGCGACTTGCGACGCGCTTCTCAACCTCTGCAACAGGAAGCCGGTCGAGCTCACCATCGACGGCGGTGCGACGGTCATTGTCGAGGCTGGCAAGGCGCCGGTCATCGACGGCAAGATCGAGCATCGCATGCGCGTCGGCTGCGGCTCGGCCACCATCGGCATGTTCGCCACGCAATGGCGCGGGCTCGTCGACGAGGTTGTGGTGGTTGACGACCATATCACCGGCGTCGTGTCGGAACATCAGGCCGGCAAGGTATTGGGCTGGGAGGATACCGGGATAAAGATCATCGGCCGCCGCTCGACGCCCGGCCGCTACTTCAAGGTTTCGGAGCCCGGTCTCGGCTGGGGCGGCACGACGATCTCCGATCCGCTGTCGATCCTGGGCGATTGGAACGCCAAGAAGGGTGCTCGCCCCGGCCTGTCGCTGCTGATGGTCTCGACCACGGGCGAACAGTTCGCTTACTACGAACTGGACGATCAGTTGAAACCGGTCGAGAAACCGTTCCCGGAGCGGCTGCAGAAATCCGTCGGCCTGATCGAGGACAATTGCGAGCCGGCCCTGTGCACTGTGCTCTTCATCGGCGGCGCGGGCGGCTCGCTGCGCGCCGGCGTCACCGAAAACCCGGTCAATCTCACCCGCTCGGTTCAGGGCCTGAAGACCTATGTCACGGTCGGCGGCGCGCCGGTCTATGTCTGGCCGGGCGGCGGCATCACCCTGATGGTCGATGTCACCCGCGTGCCGGAAGGCGCATTCGGTTATGTGCCGACGCCGGCGCTGGTCGCGCCGATCGAATTCACCATGCGCCGCGACGACTACGTCCGGCTCGGCGGTTACGAGGACGAGATCCGCAGCGTCGAGGACATTCTTGCCAAAGGCGGCGAATACCTTAATCCGCGCAGCAATGTCGGCGCGCCGGCCGGCAATCCCTGGCCGCCGTTGGCGCAATTGCGCCGCACCCCGGCCAATGGGGCCGACTGATGAACGGCCCGCAGGCGCATTGGCTCGCCGACGGCAGGCGGCTTCATCTCAATCACGGGCCGATCGACCTCATCGTCGAGGCCTTTGGCGATGCAGCTGAACGCCGCGCCGGCTGCGTGCAGGCCGTCGCGCGCTTCCAGACGATCCTGACCGAACTGGTCGAGGAGCTTCCCGAATTGCGCCGTCCGGCGTCTTTGACGCCGAGCGTTTTTGCAGGTCCGACCGCGCGGCGCATGGAGGCCGCGGTCTCACCGCTCGCGGAAAGCTTCATCACGCCGATGGCCGCCGTTGCGGGTTCGGTAGCCGACGAAGTTCTGGCCGCGCTTCTCGCCGGACGCCGGCTCGAGCGCGCCTACGTCAACAATGGCGGCGACAGCGCTATTCATCTCGGCAAGGGCGGCACGATAACGCTGGCGATCGCCGGCACCGGGCACGGCATGGCCGACCGCATCACGATCCGCGCCGAAGACGGCGTGCGCGGCGTCGCCACCAGTGGCTGGCGCGGCCGCTCCTTTTCGCTGGGCATCGCCGACGCAGTCACCGTGCTGGCGCGGACCGGCGCCGAGGCGGATGCCGCGGCGACGCTGATTGCCAACGCGGTCGACCTGCCTGGGCATCCGGCGGTTCATCGCGTGCCGGCGCGGGATCTTTCGCCCGACAGCGATCTCGGCGAACGGCTGGTGACGCAGGGCGTCGGCGGGCTAGCGCCCGGCGAGGTGGCCCGGGCGCTGGATAACGGCCTTGCCGTCGCCGAAGATTTTCGTCGGCGCGGCCTGATCGCCGCGTCGGCGCTGTTCCTTGCCGGCCAAACCCGCATCAGTGGCTCCGTGGCGCTCGCTGCGCCCAACAAGCATAAAGCGAAGGAAACTGCCCATGCCTGAATTCCCGATCCGCAAGGTCGCGGTGCTGACCGAAGAGATCTTCCACGACGGCGGCCCAGCGGCGAAGGAGCCGCGCCTGCGCGCCGCGGCTCTCGCCGTGGTCAAGAACCCGTTTGCCGGTCGATATGTCGAGGACCTGCAGGGCGCGATGGAGGACCTGAAGCCGCTCGGGCTGTTGCTTTCCGACAGGCTGATCGCCGCGCTTGGCGGCGATGTGAAAAAGATCGACGGTTACGGCAAGGGCGCCATCGTCGGCAGTGCCGGCGAACTGGAGCACGGCGCGCTCTGGCACGTGCCCGGCGGCTACGCCATGCGCGAGCGGCTCGGCGACGCCAAGGCGATCGTGCCGTCGGCGAAGAAGGTCGGCGCCTTCGGCGCACGGCTCGATGTTCCGCTCGGCCACATCAACGCTGCCTATGTGCGCAGCCATTTCGACGCGATGGAAGTCGGCATCAGCGACGGCCCGCGTCCCGACGAGATCTTGTTCTGCCTCGCCATAACCTGCGGCCCGCGCGTCCACAACCGCATGGGCGGCCTTGCGGCCGGAGACATCAAGGCTTGGGACGGCTTGAGATGAGCGGCGAGGACAATCTGCTGCGGCTGGTCGAGGCCGAAGAGCTGGACGAGAACAACTACCATCTGCAGGACCAGGTCGGCTTCATCCTGCGCAAGGCGCATCAGCGCCATGTGGCGATCTTCGCCTCCCACATTGGCGATCTGACGCCGCCGCAATTCGCCGCTCTCGCCAAGCTCTACGACATCGGCGAGACCTCGCAGAACCAGCTCGGCAC
>NZ_RZSV01000275.1:0-6581 GCF_004023205.1 Mesorhizobium sp. M1A.F.Ca.IN.020.03.2.1
CTGTCGATCCCGCGCGCTAACAATTCGGAGAGCACGATGGTGCCGTCGCCCGGCACGCCGCCGCCCGGATTGTCCCAGATATCGGCGATCACGACCGGCTTGTCCTTCTGTGCCGCACGCACGGCAAGCGCCCGCTCGATGCCGGCGGAGGCGGAGAGCATCGTCATCGCCGTCTTTTCGCGCAGCGCATAGAGCTCGCGTCCCAGCGTCTCGGCAAGCTTCTCGCCCTTTTCCTTGTCGTTGTCGGTGATGACCAGGATTCGCGTGCCCATTTCCGGCACGTCGGCGGCCATGAAACCGTGGATGACCGAGACCGACAGCACGCCGTCCTTGCCGTGCAGCGCTTTGATCTTGTCGACGAAGGAGCGCATCGGCTCGCGGCTGGTCGGCAGCACCTGGATCATGCGGCAGTCGAAGGTCGAGATCACCGGCTTGATTTCGCCCCGCGCCGCGGCAAGGCCGAGCTCGACCACATGCTCGCCGCGCTCGTAGAAATCGGTGTGCGGGAATTCGAGGAAATAGGCCATGATGTCGGAGGCCGCGACGCGCTTGGGCGTCAGATGGCTGTGCGGATCGAATTCCGAGGCGATCACCACCTTCGGCCCGACGATAGCGCGCACACGCTCCAGCAGGTCGCCCTCGCAGTCGTCATAACCCTGCGCCACCATCGCGCCGTGCAGGCCGAGGATCACCGCATCGACCGGCAGGGCGGCATTGAGCTGGTCGAGGATCTCGTCGCGCAGCGCCTCAAAAGCCTGCCGCTGCACCAGCCCACCGGGCTCCGCCCAGGTGGCGGTGCCTTCGATGACGGTCAGGCCTTCGCTCGTCGCGCGCCGGCGCAGCGCCACGATCGGCGAGGAGCACAGCGTCGGCGTCTCCGGATGTTTTCCCGGTCCGGCATAGAAGGCCATCTCGAACGAGGCCCGGTCGGTCGGCACCGGCGAGAAGGTGTTGGTTTCCGTCGCCAGGGAGGCGGTGAAGATGCGCATCAAAACTCCGTGGACTATTTGTTTTTGGCAATTCCGGACGGAAAACCGCTCCACAGTTTTCCTGGAATTGCCGGGATTGCTATTTCACCGCTCCTAATGCCAGCCCGCGGACCAGGTAGCGCTGGAGCCAGATGAAGAGGATCGCCACCGGCAGCGTCGCCAGCAGCGTGGCCGCCATGACGTGGTGCCATTCGATCGTGTAGCGGCCGGCGACCAGCGAGAAAACCTGGATCGGCAACGTGTAGCTTTCCTGGCTGCGCAACATGGTGAGCGCCACGACGAACTCGTTCCAGGCGTTGATGAAGGTGAAGATCGCCGTCACAGCGATTGCCGGCAGGCAAAGCGGCAGGAACACTTTTCGCAGCGTCAGCCAGCGGCCGGCTCCCTCCATCCAGGCCGCCTCCTCGAGGTCGCGCGGAATGGTGTCGAAATAGCTCTGCAGCATCCAGACGGTGAAGGCGACGTTGAAGGCCATGTAGATGAAGCCGAGTGCCGTCGTGCTCTCGACCAGCCCCCAGGCGGCCATCAGCCTGAACAGGCCAAGCACCAGCACGATCGGCGAGATCATCTGCGAGATCAGCAGGAACTGGCGGAAGGCGCCATAACCGGCAAAGCGGAAGCGCGACATGGCATAGGCCGCCGGCACCGAGATCAGGATGGCGCCGATCGTGGCGAGCGCCGAGACATAGAGCGAATTGAGAAGCGCCTGGCCGAAACCGGTCGCCACCCACATATCGGCAAAATTCGACCAGCGGAATTCGCTCGGCCACCATGTTGGCGTCAGCACTTCGGTCCGCGGCTTGACCGCAGTGAGGAACATCACCGCGAAGGGGAAGATCGTCACCACGATCAATGGCGCAAGCAGCAGCCAGGCGATGATCGAGCGTTTCAGCTTGCCGTTTCTCATGCGCGTTGCTCCCGCATGGCGAGCCGCACATAGATCATGGTGAAGATGAGCAGGATGACGAACATCACCAGCGACACCGCCGAAGCCTCGCCCAGCTTGCCGATGCGGAAGGCGAGCTTGTAGAGATGGGTGACCAATATGTCGGTGGAGTTCGCCGGTCCCCCTTGAGTCATCACCCAGATGATCGGGAAGGAGTTGAAGACGTAGATCGTGTTGAGCACGATCGCGATGTTGATGAACGGTTTTAGGAGCGGAAAGGTGATCTCGCGGAACTGCTGTAAGGGGGTCGCGCCCTCCAGCGCCGCGGCTTCGTAGAGATCGTCGGGGATCGACGACAGGCCGCCGAGGAAGATCGTGGTGGTGAACGGCACCGTCACCAGAATGCCGATCAGCACCTGCATCGGGAAGGCGGTCTCGGCGCTCGCCAGCCACTGGATGTTCTGGCTGATCAGGCCGAGCTTCATCAGCCCC
Source organism: Mesorhizobium sp. M1A.F.Ca.IN.020.03.2.1 (assembly GCF_004023205.1). Taxonomy (NCBI): domain Bacteria; kingdom Pseudomonadati; phylum Pseudomonadota; class Alphaproteobacteria; order Hyphomicrobiales; family Phyllobacteriaceae; genus Mesorhizobium; species Mesorhizobium sp. M1A.F.Ca.IN.020.03.2.1. Next base: position 2,368 of record NZ_RZSV01000275.1, read on the forward strand.
GAGTTCAGCATGCCGCTTTCGCCGTTGAGCGCCCAGCGCCATACCACCGCCGTCATGGTGAGCGACACCGCCCAGGGCAGCATGATGATGACGCGGGCCAGCCCACGGCCGTAGAAGTCGGTATTGAGGATGATCGCCACCGGGATCGACAAGAGCAGCGCCCCGCCGACCACCAGCACGGTCCATAGGCCGGTGCGCCACAGGGCGGCGACAAAATCGGGATCGGCAGCAAGCGCCCGGAAATTGGCCAGGCCGCTGAAGTCGCGCAGCTGGCCAAAGCGAGTCACGTCATGCGTCGAGATCTGCACGAGATCCCAGACGGGCCAGAAGATCACCACCGCCGCCAGCAAAAGGCTGGGAAGCGTCAGCAGATAGGGCACGACACGGCTTTGCATCGGCTGGCTTGCACCGCGTTGCGGGTAGATGGCAGTGGCATTGGTGCTCAAGGCACGGTCCCCGCATTGGAATTTCGCTGGCCTGCCGGCTTGGCTGTCGTTCTTCCTGGGCAATTGCTTCAGGATTTGCATTCCTCGCCGGCGTTTGAGCCGACATCGATGATTGTCCTTGTCTGAACCGATTGCCCGGTCGTTCTTCCGCAATCCGACAGAAAACCGCGCCCGTTTTCCTGCGATTGCCAAGCCGGAGAGATGTGGCGCGCCCCGACGGGGTGGGGCGCGCCACGGGCGCAGGGAGATACGCCCTATTTCTTCAGTACGCCGTTGGCCTTGTCTGCCGCCTCCTTCAAAGCGGCCTCCGGCTCGGCGCTGCCGAGATAGATCTTCTGCATGGCGTCGGAAGTGATCTGGGCGATTTCTTCCCAGCCCGGGATGACCGGCGCGAAGCGAGCGTCGGGCAACAGCGCGGTGAAGGCGGCGAGGTCGGCGTTGTTGACGTAATAGTCCATCTTCGCCTCTTCCTTGTTCACGGGCAGGAAGCCTTCGCCTTGCGTGAACTTGGCGCGCTGCTCCTTGGTGAACAGGAAGTCGAGCAGCTTCCAGGCCTCGTCCTTGTTCTTGGAGTTCTTGAACATGATTATGGAATCGGTGACGCCATAGGTGCCGCGCGCGCCGGTCGGCCCGGCCGGAATGGCGGCGACGCCGTATTTCAGGCTCGGCGCCTCTTCCTTGATCTGGTTGGAGAGGAATGGCGCGGTGATCATCATGCCGACCTTGCCCTGCTTGAACAGGTTCTGCACGTCCTCGCGGTTGTTGGAGGTCACGCCAGGCTCGGTCAGGCCCTCGTCGATCATCGACTTGTAAAGCTTGGCCGCTTCAAGCGCCCCCGGCGTGCTCAGGCCCGACGTGCCGTCCTTGTTGAGGATCTCGGTGCCGAATGACCACATCGCGTAGTAGTAATAGACGTCCGTCTCGATCTCCTTGCCTTGCAGGCCGTAGCCGAAGGCGCCGACCGCCTTGATCTTGCGCGCGTCCTCCTGCAACTCGGTCCAGGTTGCCGGCGGCTTGGCTATGCCGGCCTTCTCGAACAGCTCCTTGTTGTAATACATGGCACGCGCCGAGGCGGCGATCGGCAGGCCATAGGTATGGCCGTTCATGATCGAGGGCTGCAGGAAGGTATCTATGAAGCGGTCCTTGAACTCGGGCTTGATGTAGCTGTCGAGCGGCTCGGCGACGTCTTGCTGCACGAAGTCGATCAGCCAGCGCGTCCCGATGATCGACAGATCGGCATTGGTGCCGGCAGTGATGTCGGTGGTCAGCTTCTGTAGGAGCACGTCCCACGGCACCACTTCATATTTGATGGTAATGCCGGGATTGGCCGCCTCGAACTCCTTCTTCACCTCTTCGAAATAGGGGCCAGTCTTGGCGCTGTATTCGGCGACGGTGACGCGCACCTCGCCCGCATCGGCCGGCGCGGCAAGCGCCAGCATGCTCATTCCGGCCAACAGGCCGACAGTCCATTTCGCAAGGCTCATCCGATCTCCTCCCATAATGCGCATTCGCGCCTGGCCGGTTGGCACAGGATTTATGTTACTTTCCTACATTATCGATGGTTTTCGGGGAAGCAAGCAGTTTATCATGTTGCTTAATTACATTTGGTTGGGTAGCGTTCTCTCCCTGTCGGAAGTGGCGAGGAGCACTGATCGTGGTGTCGCAAGGCGATTTCGAGGGCAAGACAATTGTCGTCACCGGCGCCGGCGGCGGTCTTGGCTCGGCGATCGTGGCGCTGATGGCCGAGCGCGGCGGCCGCATCGTCGGCTGCGACCAGTCGGCCGAGGCGCTGACCAGCCCGTACATCGCCTCGTGCCACGTTTTCAACCTGCTCGACCGCACCTCGATCGAAGCGGCGATCTCAAGCCTGCTCGACAAGGACGGCGTGCCGGATATCCTTGTCAACAATGCCGGCTGGACGCGCGCCGAGACGCTGAAAGCGTTGACGCCGGACAGAATGGAACAGGAGCTCGACCTCAACCTCGCCGGCGTGATGAGTTTCGCCGATCCGCTGGTCAAGGCGATGGCCGCGCGCGGCTCGGGCAGCGTCGTCTTCATCTCCTCGGTCAACGCCATCGCGCATTTCGGCAATCCGGCCTATGCCGCCGCCAAGGCCGGCATCAACGCTTACGCCAAGTCGATCGCCGTCGAACTTGGCCGCAGCGGCGTGCGCGCCAACGTCGTCTGCCCTGGCTCGATCCGCACCGCCGCCTGGGATCATCGCCTGGCTAAGGATCCCGAGATCCTCGGCCGGCTGAAGCGGCTCTATCCGCTCGGCCGCATCGTGAATGCGTCGGAAGTGGCCGAGGCCGTGGCTTTCCTTGCTTCCGACCGCGCATCCGGCATAACGGGCGCCGTGGTGCCGGTGGACGCCGGACTGACAGCCGGCTACCTGCCTTTCATTGATGACATTTTGGGAGCGTGACCATGACCGATGTCCAGTTTCGCAACCTGTCGAAATCCTTCGGCCAGCATAAAATCCTCGAGGACATCAACCTCGAGATCAAAAGCGGCGAGTTCGTCGTGCTGGTTGGTCCGTCCGGCTGCGGTAAGTCCACGCTCCTGCGCATGCTGGCCGGGCTGGAGACGATCTCCTCCGGTGATCTCGTGATCGGCGGCACCCGTGCCAACGACCTGCCGCCGCAGAAGCGCAACATCGCCATGGTCTTCCAGTCCTATGCCCTGTTCCCGCATCTGAGGGCCGCCGACAATATCGGCTTCGGCCCGAAGATCCGCGGCGAGACGCGTGCCGCGATCGACGACAAGGTGAAGAAAGCGTCCGGCGTGCTCAACCTCTTCTCCTATCTCGACCGCTATCCCAGGCAGTTGTCCGGCGGCCAGCGTCAGCGCGTCGCCATGGGCCGCGCCATCGTGCGTGAGCCCTCCGTCTTTCTGTTCGATGAGCCGCTCTCCAATCTCGACGCGCAGTTGCGCGTGCAGATGCGCACCGAGATCAAGGCGCTGCACCAGCGGCTGAAATCGACCATCGTCTACGTCACCCACGACCAGATCGAGGCCATGACCATGGCCGACCGCATCGTCGTGATGGATCGTGGCCGCATCCAACAGGTCGGACAGCCGCTCGAACTCTACGACCGGCCGGCCAACAAGTTCGTCGCCGGCTTCATCGGCTCGCCGTCGATGAGTTTTGTTTCCGGCGCGCTGAAGACCGCCGATGCCAAGTCCTGGTTCGAGACCAAAGGCGGCGGCCGGCTGGCGCTTGCCGGCAAGACAGCGTCCGGCGGCGACACGGTCGAGGCGGGCATCCGCCCCGAGCATTTCATCATCGGCGCGCGTGACGATGCCATCGCCATCGACGTCGACGTGGTCGAGCCGACCGGCTCAGAGACCCATGTCTATGGCTCGATCGGCGACGACACGGTACGCGCCGTGTTCCGCGACCGGCTGCAGGTGAAGCCGGGTGACCGGCTGCCAGTGAGCGTCGACCCGCGCAACATCCATCTCTTCGACAAGGCGACGGGCCTGCCGCTGTGAGATGAAAGGATGAAGACCCCGGCCGACATCATCACCCGCCTGCAACTGATGTCGCAGGACGGCACCAAATCGGACCGCCGGCTGGCCGGCTTGGTGCTTTCCGATCTCGATTTCGCCTCCAAGGCAGCGATTTCGGAGATTGCCGCGCGTGTCGGCGTCAGCGAGCCGACCGTCACCCGCTTCTGCCGCAATCTCGGCTGCGAGGGCCTGCGCGATTTCAAATTCTATTTGGCGCAGGCCCTCGCAGCCGAGATTGCGGCAGAAGCGGGTGAC
>NZ_RZSV01000276.1:0-6559 GCF_004023205.1 Mesorhizobium sp. M1A.F.Ca.IN.020.03.2.1
CGGTCATCTTGTTGTGATCGGCCTCGATATAGTCCGGCACGTCACGCTCGGCCAAGCCTACCGATTCCAGCACGATGACTAGCTGCTTCGACTTCTCGCGCACCTCGATGACGTCGCCCGGCTTGCAGCGGTACGAACCGATATTGGTGCGCCTGCCGTTGACGTTGACGTGGCCATGGTTGACGAACTGGCGGGCCGCGAAGATGGTCGGCACGAACTTGGCGCGATAGACAATCGCGTCGAGACGCGACTCGAGCAGGCCGATCAGGTTCTCGGAGGTGTCGCCCTTGCGGCGGTTGGCCTCCTCATAGACCTTACGGAACTGCTTTTCCGAAACGTCGCCATAGTGGCCCTTGAGCTTCTGCTTGGCGCGCAACTGCAGGCCGAAGTCGGAAAGCTTGCCCTTGCGGCGCTGGCCATGCTGGCCGGGACCGTATTCGCGCTTGTTGACCGGGGACTTCGGACGGCCCCAGATATTTTCGCCGAGACGGCGGTCGATCTTGTATTTCGCGGATTCGCGCTTGCTCATCGCATTCCCTTTCAAAACGATATACCCGGAACCCCTTGGCTCCGGGTGAAGGAAACGCGCCCTCCTCTGGCCTCCGTTTTCGAGGCCTGACAGAATTTCCCACGCAACGCGACGGAAAACCCACGGGACACGTCAGTTCGAACAAGACCGCCGACAGACTGGCTTCCGGTGAGGTCTTGCCCATGCAAAAGAAACCACCGGACGTCGCCGCCCGGTGTTGGTGGCCCTGTTAAACAGAGATTTAACCGGTGTCAAGCTCGTGATCGGCGACGCACCGGCTCCACTATTCTGCCGTCAGAAAGCCGCAGCCCGGCGAAGGCACTGGCATGGCCGAAAGCAGATCCGCCACGTCATGGCATGCCGGGGTTTCCTATCCAGGCACCAACTTGAGAGCCAGGCAGGAGTTCATGACTTCTTGCTAGGCAGTCCCTTGCGTTTGGTCTCGGCGAACTCCTCGAGTTGCTTCTCGCTCATGGACTCGTACATCTCGCGCGAAGCACCCTTAAGCTCGGTTTTCTTGGTCTCGCCGCGCTTGGCCGAAAGGGCTGCGCCGGCTGCCTTCTGTTGGGCTTGCGATTTGGCTGGCATGCGATTTCTCCCTGTGCGGTAGTGGGAAGAGAAACGCTGCGGCGCTATCGCAGTTCCAGCTAGCGCGAGGTCAGCCCAAAGCCCTGGATGAGCCTGCGCGTGGCGAAATCCACCTTACCAGAGGTGAAGAGGGCGATATCGGGCTCGGTCTCGCCCGACGGTTCGCCGATAGGCTGCAGCAGCGACATGGCGCGCCGGGCAATGGCTTCCGCCGGATCGATCCAGTCGACCGGCCACGGAGCGGTCTTGCGCATGCGGTTGGCCAGGAACGGATAATGCGTGCAGGCGAGCACGACGATGTCGGTGCGCTGCCCGTCGTGCTCGATGAAGCAGGGCGCGATCTCGGCGCGCACGGCTTCCTCGTCGACAAAACCTTCGCGCATATAGATCTCGGCCAATGCGGCAAGCCTGTCGCTGCCGACGAGCCGGACATGGCATTTCTGCGCCCATTTGCTGATCAGGTCACGCGTGTACTGACGCTTAACCGTGCCCGGGGTCGCCAGCACCGAAACCAGGCCGGACCGCGTGCGCTCGGCCGCCGGCTTGATCGCGGGCACCGTTCCGACAAACAGATGACCGGGAAATTTTTCCCGCAGCGCATCGATCACCAGGGTCGAGGCGGTGTTGCAGGCGATCACTGAGATCGCCGGCTGCAGACGGTCGAGCAATTTGCCGAACAGGGCGAGTATGTGCTCCTTGAGCGCCGGCTCTTCCCATGCGCCGTAAGGAAAAGCCGCGTCGTCGGCGACATAGACGAAGCGCCGATCCGGCATCAGGACGCGCGCCTCGCGCAGCACCGTCAGTCCGCCGACACCGGAATCGAACATCAGGATCGGACGCTGGTTTGATCGATCGTTCATTGTCATCCGACTACAGGAAGAAGCTGACCCGAGATTTGGCCAACCGCGCTTCTATCCTGAACGATCATGGTCTTGAAGTGGCAGATGCCAGCAGCTTTTGCGCAACTCAGAGCCCCCGCTTGCCGAAGCCGGCGGGTCGCGCCCGGCCAAACGGCTGCGGCGCCGGCGCCGGCGCCGGACGCGCGGGTTGCGCAGCAGTCCGTGGCGCAGCTGGAGCGACGCTCGCTGTCGCCCTCGCGGGGAGCGCCTCCGCCGGCAACGAGCCTTCAAAGTCGAAAGCCTCGGTCAGCTCATCGATGTTGCTGCCGGCCACAGGCTTTGCCCACAGGATCGTGCACCAGAGGCCGAATATGGCAAGGCCGAGCAGGTTCAGGCCACCGGGCGCGCTCTCAGGATTGCCGAAATCGATGACCAGAAGCGTTCCGGCCTGCAGCAATCCATAGATGCCGGAAAAGGCGATATAGGACCAGAGAATCCAGCCTGAACCATCGGCATCGCGGCTGCGGCGCCATGCGATGTTGCAGCGCAGCGCGACGAAGACGAGCGACACAACAAGCGCGGCGCCGGCCAGGCTTTGCCGCGACGGACCCGGCATCGAATTGATCAATCCCGCGAAGCCGGTCGTTGCGGCAATGCAGAGCACGATCGTTACCGCTTCCGCTATGAACAGACCTAGCGAATAGAAGAAGAAATGCAGACGGCCAATATTGGACGTAAACATCTGCTGCCCCATCGTTTCGAGAACGATGAACCAAACCGCATAATATTCGGTTACCTTGAAGGTTCGGAGCTTACGGATTTTAACTTTCTTTGTCCGTTGTTCGCTTGCGCATAGCCGGCGCCCGCCTTGGATCATCCCCCGGTGAGCCGTCGCCGCGCGGCATTGCCGGCGAAAACCTGTGGAGCGACGAGATGATGCCGCGCAGCACCTTCAACTCGGGCTCAGCGAATCCCGCCCGCGTCAGCACGGCGCGCAGATTGTCGACCATCTTAGGCCTCTTCTCTTCCGGGCGGAAATAGCCGCGCGCCTCGAGAGCGCCTTCGAGATAGGTGAACAGGCTGTGCAGCTGTTCCTTGGTCGCCGGAACGAGCTCCGGTCCGGCGAAGTTGGTCGCGGTCTCTTCGGCAAGGCCGGATTTCATCCATTCATAGGACATCAAAAGCACGGCCTGTGCGATGTTGAGCGAGGAGAAGCCGGGATCGACGGGAAAGGTGACGATCTCGTCAGCCAGGCCAACCTCTTCATTGTAGAGGCCAAAACGTTCACGGCCGAACAGAATTCCGGTGCGCAGCCCCGCCTGCTCGCGGGCCCGGAGCGCCCTGCCCGCATCCACCGGACCGCGCACCGGTTTGAAGCCGTCACGCTCGCGGGCGGTGGTGGCGAAGACGAAGTTGAGGTCGGCCACTGCCGAGGCAAGGTCGTCGAACACCGTTGTCGCATCGATGACGTGGTCGGCGCGGCTGGCGGCGGCACGCGCCTTCTCGCTCGGCCAGCCGTCGCGCGGATTGACCAGGCGCAGCTCCGAAAGGCCGAAATTCGCCATGGCGCGCGCGACCATGCCGATATTCTCGCCGAGCTGCGGCTCGACAAGGATGATCGCCGGTCCGGCGGTCTTGGCGGTGTCGTTTGCGGCTCGCATGGCTCTCCGTACATGGGGTTTGCGGCGTTTCGGCGTCCCCTGCCACATCCGGGCCTGAAAATGAAGCATTCACAAGCGCGACACCGGTCTGCGATCGGCTGATCGCGGTTTGCGCGCTCAAAAAGGCTTTGATATACGCTGCCCAACCTCGGCCGAAGCCACGGGCAAGGCCGTTCAGATCCCCAGCAACGAGGCATTTTTCCATGGCGAAGATCAAGGTGGCGAACCCGGTCGTCGAGCTCGACGGCGACGAGATGACCCGCATCATCTGGCTGTTCATCAAGGACAAGCTGATCCACCCCTATCTCGACATCAAGCTGGACTATTTCGATCTAGGGATCGAGAACCGGGACGCCACCAATGACCAGGTGACCGTCGACTCGGCCAACGCAATCAAGAAATACGGCGTCGGCGTGAAATGCGCGACGATCACGCCCGACGAGCAGCGCGTCGAGGAATTCAAGCTGAAGAAAATGTGGAAGTCGCCCAACGGCACCATCCGCAACATCCTCGGCGGCACCATCTTTCGCGAGCCGATCATCATGAAGAACGTGCCGCGCCTGGTGCCCGGCTGGACCAAGCCGATCGTCGTCGGCCGTCACGCCTTCGGCGACCAGTATCGCGCCACCGACTTCCGCTTCCCGGGCAAGGGCAAGCTGACGATCAAGTTCGTCGGCGAGGACGGCAAGGTGATCGAGCATGACGTCTTCGACGCGCCCGGCGCCGGCGTCGCCATGGCCATGTACAATCTCGACGAGTCGATCCGCGAATTCGCTCGCGCCTCGCTGAACTATGGCCTGCTGCGCAACTTCCCGGTCTATCTCTCGACCAAGAATACGATTCTCAAAGCCTATGACGGCCGCTTCAAGGACATCTTCCAGGAGGTCTACGAGAAGGAATTCGAGGCCGAGTTCAAGGCGAGAAAACTCTGGTACGAGCACCGCCTGATCGACGACATGGTCGCTTCCAGCCTGAAATGGTCGGGCGGCTATGTCTGGGCCTGCAAGAATTATGACGGCGACGTGCAATCCGACACGGTGGCGCAGGGCTTCGGCTCGCTCGGCCTGATGACCTCGGTGCTGATGACGCCGGACGGCAAGACCGTGGAAGCGGAAGCCGCCCACGGCACCGTCACCCGCCACTACCGCCAGCATCAGAAGGGCGAGGAAACCTCGACCAACTCGATCGCCTCGATCTTCGCCTGGACGCGAGGCTTGGCCCACCGCGCCAAGCTCGACGGCAATGCCGAGCTCAAGCGCTTTGCCGAGACGCTGGAAAAGGTCTGCATCCAGACCGTCGAGGGCGGCTTCATGACCAAGGACCTGTCGCTGCTGATCGGCCCCGACCAGCCCTGGCTGTCGACCACCGGCTTTCTCGACAAGATCGACGAGAACCTGCAGAAGGCGATGGGGTAAGAAGTGCCGAGCCTTGTTGCCAGCGAAAGGGGTCGCCTTTGCGCTGGCAACAATGCCGACCTCTGCCAGGCTATTTTCAAGGTGCACGGGCTAAGCGGCCGGAGGAGCCGCTCCGTCTGGTCCAGCGATGAGCAAGCACCTCCTTACTACCCCAATGCCGCCACTTTGGATGCCGATGCCGTACCGATCCAACTTGCAGAAATAGCCAGACTGACATCTGTTCTCGCCACCAGCTTTTCGGTCAAGGATTGCTTCTGCCGTCTGGATCTCCGACCGCTCGGGTTCAGCCAACTCTTCGAAGCAAGCTGGATCTGGATGGACCTAAGGCGTCCAACGACGACCCCCTCCGGTTGGGAACGTGTTGGGGACGCAGCCAGCTTGGAGATGTGGGAACTTGCCTGGACGGATGGCGCAGGTTCCTCCAGCGGCCGTGTCTTTCCGACTGCAGTTCTGGCCGACCCCGCCATCGCCATCCTTGGCCGACGGACGGCCGACGGCTTCACCGCCGGCTGCATAGCCAATAGATCCGAGCTCGTGATCGGGTTGTCAAATGTCTTTGCCACGGATGGCAAGCCGACCTATCGAGATGCTGTGCGAGCCGCAGCCAATACGTTTGCTGAAGGTCGCGCGCTGGTCGGGTATGAACGCGGCGGCGGGCTGGATGGTGCACTGGACTGCGGCTTTCAGACCACCGGCACGCTGCGCGTCTGGATACGGGACAGCCAAGCCAAAGAGGAATGAAGTGGCAAAGCCTCTTATCTACGGCGCCCATTACAGCGTCTATGTCCGCATCGCGCGAATGGCGCTCAATCAAAAGGGCGTCGACTACGAGCTCATCCCTCTCGACATCTTCGCGGCGGAAGGGGCGTCGATTATCGGCTATTTCCTCAAAGTCGCCGAAGGGCGAAAGCTGCTTGCCCGCTTTCCAGACTTGCAGGACTGGTGGGATCGCATCGTCAGGCGGGCGAGCTTCTCCAATGCATGAGCTTTCCGGCCGCGAAGCGCTGACCACAGCCAGGATAGTCCGGGTCAACCACGCAGGCGAATTTGGAGCGATCAGGATCTATTCAGCGCAAATCTTTGTCGCCCGGCACTTTTGGCGCGATTGCGTGCCGTCTTTGTCGGAGATGCTTGGACACGAGCGCCAGCATTGCGCCGCCTTCCGTGCCGCCATGCCAATGCGAAACTCGCGTCCATGTCGCGTCATGCAGTTCTGGAGCTGGGGCGGCTGGCTGTTGGGCTTTCTCACCGCCCTGCTCGGCCCACAAGGCATCTGGGCATGCACCGCCGCTGTCGAAGCGACCGTGCACCGCCATCTTGACGACCAGCTCTACTATCTAGCCGGGCGCGATCCCGGACTGCACGCCATCATCCTGTCGATCCGCGAGGAAGAGCTGGCCCATCTGCGTCACGCCGAGGAGCATCTGCTGGCACCAGGCCCGCTGCTTCTCCTCCTGCGCGCGGCGATCGCCGTCGCCACGGATTGCCTCATCTGGCTGTCCACCTGGGGCGACTCTGTCAGAATGG
>NZ_RZSV01000277.1:0-6514 GCF_004023205.1 Mesorhizobium sp. M1A.F.Ca.IN.020.03.2.1
GCGCGTCATCGAGGCGCCGGCCAAGGTGTTCGACAGCCAGCAGGGGCTGAACGAAGCTTTCAAGTCGGGCACGCTGACCGGCGACTTCGTCGCCGTGATCCGCTTCCAGGGGCCGAAGGCCAACGGCATGCCGGAACTACACAAGCTGACCACCGTGCTCGGCGTGCTGCAGGATCGCGGCCAGCGCGTCGCGCTGGTGACCGACGGGCGCATGTCGGGTGCTTCCGGCAAGGTGCCGGCGGCGATCCATGTGACGCCGGAAGCGGTCGAGGACGGGCCGATCGCCAGGATCCATGACGGCGACATCATTCGCCTCGACGCCGATGCAGGCACGCTGGAGGTGCTGGTGCCGGGAACGGAGTTCGCGCTGCGCCGCACGGCGGATGCCGACCTGATCGGCAACGAGTTCGGCTTCGGCCGCGAGCTGTTCGCCGGCTTTCGCCAACTGGTCGGCCGCGCCGACCACGGCGCCGCCGCCTTCGCAAATGCCTAACGTCAATCTGCTAAAAAAAGAGCGGCTCGGAGCCGCCGCTCGGAGCCGCCCTTTGTCGTAAGCGGTGTGCCATCGGCACCTAGACAAGAGGTCTCACGAGGTATTCTTGCCACTGAAGACCTCCGCCAAATAGTCAATAAACACCCTGACTTTACGTGGGGTGTGACGTCGCTGAGCGTAGAAGGCGAAGATCGGTTGCTCCATGGGTTCATGATCCGGCAGCAGCCGCACGAGGCGGTTCTCCGCTATATCTTGGGCGACCATGAAATCGCCCAAGAGGGAGTACCCCCCTCCCGCTAGGCAGGCGTTTCTCACCGCTCGCGCTGAGTTCATTGTCAATTGCTGCGGCACTTCGAAGTCAATGACCTTTCCTTGATGCGAAAACTTATGAACGCGCCCCCATTCCCCGCTGACCTGAGTAACGGATGGGCACGCTCTGATCTCGTCCAAGGTCCTGGGTGTCCCATATAGCTGGCAAAACTGGGGTGTCGCGACGAACACGATCCTCTGCGTGAAAATCCTCTGCGCAATCAGGGATGAATCGTTCAACGGTCCTACCCGGATGGCGACATCGAAGTGCTCGCCAATGAGATCAACCAAACGATTGCCAAGGTCGATTGAGACATCGAGCTGCGGGAACCGTCGCACGAACTCAGGAACCACTGGTGCCAGGCACTCATTACCAAAGGCCGTTACGCAGGAGACGTGGAGTTGGCCGCGAGGAGTTTCGTGGCGTTCGCGTACTGCGCTCCGCATCTGATCAAGCTCCTCCAGGAGGCCGGTGCTCTTTTGCACGAACTCCATCCCGGCATCAGTCAGATTGATCTGCCTGGTGGTGCGGTTAAAGAGACGTACGCCGAGATCGGTCTCCAAGTCTGCCACAATGCGGCTTACCGAGGCAGCGGAAAGGCGCAAATCCCGGCTCGCGGAAGAGAAGCTGTTATGCCTGGCGACTGCCACGGCCACCTTCATGGCCTCGATCATATCCATCCGCCATTCTTCCAAAAGTCAAAATAATGTCTCTCACCGTGCGCTCTTTAACACGGAAGCCGAAATCATGCATCAATGGGGCGAACGCTCAAATTGAGGAGATGGACATGTCCAAAAATCCTAGCTGGATACTTCGCAGCTACCCTTCCGCAATGCCCTCCGTCGAGAACTGGAGCCTGGAGGAGCGTTCAATTCCCGAGGCTGCGGATGGTGAGCTGCTGGTGAAAACTCTGTGGCTCTCCGTCGATCCCTATATGCGCGGTCGGATCAGCCCCGCGAAGAATTATGCTGCTGGTTTTAGAATTGGCGATCTGATGTGTGGCGGCGGAATTGGCGAGGTAATTACGTCTGAGTCTCCAGACTTCAAGCCAGGCGACCTCGTGATGAGCGATCATTTTGGTTGGCAGCCGTTCAGCGTGATCCCGGCCGCGTCAGCCAAGCCCGTGACGACAACCGACGCTCCGATTCAGTCCGCGCTGAGCTATCTCGGCATGCCCGGTCTCACCGCCTACCTTGCCCTCCTCAAAACCGCAACTCCGAAGGTGGGGGAAACGGTGTTGATCTCTGCCGCTTCAGGAGCTGTGGGGCAGATTGCAGGACAGATCGCGCGGATCAAAGGGTTCGACCCAGTCGCTGTTGCGGGCTCGGACGAGAAGCTGGAATGGTGCAGGGAGCTTGGATATCGGACTGGCGTCAATCATCGACGCTCCGCTGATCTCGTGGCAGATGTCGCGACCGCATGCCCTAGCGGCGTCGATGTCTTTATCGACAACACCGCCGGGCCGATTCACGATGCAGCCATGTTAAACCTCAACATCTTTGGCAGAGTGGTGGTTGTCGGGACTATTGCCTTGGCCAACCGGTTTGACCAGCCTGATGTCGGTCTCAGGCATCTCAGAAGGACACTAATCACCCGTGCGCGCATAGAAGGGTTCTTGCTCGACGACCACGAAGGAGAATACGAGACCGCGATTGCCGATCTGCTGTCATGGTACAAACAGGGACTGCTTCAGACACGGGAAGATGTTGCGGAAGGGATCGAGACCGTGCCCCACGCTTTCGTTCGGATGTTGAAGGGAGAGAACTTCGGCAAGCAACTGGTCAAGCTATGACGCTCTAACGAGGGTTTGTCCGCTTCGGCCAGACTGCTATTTTTGTGCACGCGTTACTCAAGCGGATCGTTCCACGGCAGCAGCTCATCGATCCGCCTCCGCTTGTGGCCGTTGACGACGGCGGCAAGCGTGGTGGTCAAGTAGACCTGCGGATCAAATAGCATTGAGTTCGCAGATCTCCCCTGGCGCAGGCAAAAAACTAGCTTGCCCTGCCGGGCCAGCGTTCGCCAGGACGACAGATGGTTGGCCTCCAGCCCGTGGCGCTCCGCTACTTCGTTCACCGTCACGCCCGGACGCAAGCCCTCCGAAACGATCTGTGCCTTGACCTCATCCGGCCATTGGCGATGCGCCTCACGTCGGCCCCGCCGTGTCGTGAGAACCTCCAATGTCGTGTCCATGGAGAAACTCCTTCTCGCTCATCCATGGAACCTTGATCGCAGATCAGGCGTCAGCGGACAACGTTGGGGGCAAAACAGCGGTTACCCTTTTTCGTTCGTTTGCGGACGGCGATGCCTATTGAACGGTGATCTCGCTCCGCTCACCAGCCTTGATGGTCACCGGCATTTCCTTGTCCTGGCCCTGATCGGACATGTGCCGCACGACGACATAGTCGCCGGCGGGGATCGTCTGTTGCCAGCTGTCGCCATAGGTCAGGCCGAGCGATTTGCGCTTACCCTCAATATCCTTCTTTGACGAGAACACCTCGATCGAATAGGCGCCGGGCGCCGACATTGCCAGCACGCCGGCGCCGAGAGCCACCTTCACATCCTGGTTGTCGCCGGCCTTGATGCTGAAGGGCTGTTCGACAACGGCGAGATCGAGCGTGGTTAGCGCGACATAGTCGTCCGGCGGCAGCCAGAACTTGCTGTCCGGACCGTAGGAGTGCTCCACGCTTTCACGCGAACCGTCGATCTTCTTCTTCGCCTTGACGATCTCGAAGCCGATGCCGGAATTGTCGGCCTTGTCGCCGCCGGCGGTGTAGTAGGCGTTAAGCACGGCATGGCCGACGCCGACCACGATATCCTTCTCGACCGTCTGTCCGGCGGCAAGCTGGATGGTTTCGGTCACCGTGCCGGCGCCGATCTGCACCGTCACCTTCTGCTCGCCGGCGGGCACGGTGGCCTTGGTGTCGCCATAGTGGGTCGTGCTGCCGCCCGGATAGGCGAAGTAGACACGCGCCTCGCCGCTGATCTCCGAGCCCTGGCTCGCATGCGGGTGGATAACCAAGGTTCCGGCGTTCAGCGTGAACAACGGGCTGTAGGTCTGGCCGGCTTCGATCTTGATCTTCTGCTCGCTCCTTGCCTCGTCGGCGCGACCGACGACAATGTAATCGCCCGGCTCGAGATTGATCTTGAGCTCGCCATACTCGGTCATGACCTGATCGCCGCGCGAGCCGCCGGACTTGGCCTTGTAGATCTCCCAGGCATTGCCGTCGGTGATGGCATCGCCGCCTTCAGCCATGACGACGCTCGGCGTGAAGTTGAATTCAGGCTTGGCGGGTTCGGGTGCAGGCGCCGGGGCCGGAGCAGGCTCTGGCGCGGGCGCCGGCGCCGCGACGGTCTCGACCAGCGCTTGCTGCAATGCCTTCTCGTCGGAGGCCTGGATGTATTTTCCGCCGGTGTTCTCGGCGAGGCAGGCGATCTGCCTGCCTTCGTCGGCGGTCAGGCCGAAGCCGACTACGTCGGCGGTGAAGTCGACGCCGGTCTCCTTCAGCTCCTTGCCGAGCGCGCACGGATCGCCACCGCAGGTCTCAAGACCGTCGGTGATGAGAACGACCGTGGCCTTGTCCTCGGTGTATTTCAGCGCTTCGGCGGCCTGCTTGACGGCCGCCGTCAGCGGCGTCTTGCCGAGGAATTTCATGCTGTCGGCGGCCGCCGAGATCGCGCTCGCCGAACCCGCCTGCGGCGGCACGATCAGCTCGATGTCCGCGCAGCTACCTTTCTGGCGATGCCCGTAGGCCATGAAGCCGATCTCGTCGTCGCCCGGCACCGACTGCAGCACCGTGCGCAGCGATTCGCGCGCGATCTCGAGCTTCGGCTTGCCGTCTATCTGGGCCCACATGGAGCCGGATGCATCGAGAATGATGATGACCTTGTTGGCGGCAAAGCCAAAGGTGGTCATCGACAAAAGGAGGATCGCCGCAGCGACGCTCCGTGCCAGTCCCGCCATGAAAATCTCCTGAGTGAACCCCCGTCCGCGCCGGGAAAGCTATTTGAGCCGGGCTTTGCAGACAAGCCCGACGGCCGGCAAGTCGCTCAAT
Organism: Mesorhizobium sp. M1A.F.Ca.IN.020.03.2.1; assembly: GCF_004023205.1. Taxonomy (NCBI): domain Bacteria; kingdom Pseudomonadati; phylum Pseudomonadota; class Alphaproteobacteria; order Hyphomicrobiales; family Phyllobacteriaceae; genus Mesorhizobium; species Mesorhizobium sp. M1A.F.Ca.IN.020.03.2.1. The sequence continues at coordinate 4,856 of NZ_RZSV01000277.1, forward strand.
AGGTGGTTCGGCGCTCTTCCGACGGCGGACGGCCGAACTGCAGCCGGTAGCTTTGCGCGAAATAGGAGTGGGAGGTGAAGCCGGTGGCGATCGCGACGTCGAGAATCGGCATGTTGGTCTGGCGCAGCAATTCGCGCGCCCGCTCGAGCCTGAGCCGCATGTAGTAGCGGCCCGGCGTCACGTTGAGATGGCGCAGGAACAGGCGCTCGACCTGGCGCACCGACAGGCCCGCCGACTTGGCAAGCTGCACCGCCGACAAAGGCTCATCGAGATGGTCGGCCATCAGCTCGACGATACGTCTCAGCTTCTCCGACTTGCCGGTGAGGTCGCGCTCAGGTCCGACGCGCTGGCGGTCACCGGCTGAGCGAATACGCTCGTGCTGGAACTGGTTGGCGACGCCATTGGCGAGGTTGGAGCCGAAATCGCCGCGCACGATCTCCAGCATCAGATCGATCGAGGTGGTGCCGCCGGCGCAGGTGTAGCGCTTGCGATCGATCTCGAAAACGTTGCCGGTGCAGTTGATGTCCGGAAAACGCTCCATGAAGCCGGCGCGGTTTTCCCAGTGGATAGTGCACCGGTAGCCGTCGAGCTGGCCGGCCTCGGCGAGCAGATAGGAGCCGACCGAGAGCGCGCCGAGCGCGTTGCCGCGGCGGCCCCAGCTGCGCAGCGCCGCCAGCACCTTGCTCTTGCCGGGGAACTCGGTGGTGAGCCCGACCGAGACGAACAGGATATCGACCGGCGGCATGTCGGCGACTGAATAGTCGATCTTGAGCGGAAGGCCGTTGGAAGCCATGACCGCGTCGCCATCCGCCGACATCGTCGTCCAGCCGTAATAATCGCGGCCGAGCAGACGGTTGGCCGAGCGGAAGCAATCGATCGCCGCCGCCAGCGAGAACATCGAAAACTTGTCGACCAGCAGGAAGCCGAACTGCCGACCGCCCTGAACGGGATCGCCCATGACCGGCCGTTCAACAGGAGCAGTAAGATTCGGCAAGGATGCTGCTTTCCGATCAGAAGGACGGCCGCTTCAATCCGGCCGCGAGGTAGGCGGAAGCTACAGTGTTGGCCATCAGCATGGCAATGGTCATCGGTCCGACGCCGCCGGGGACCGGCGTGATGGCGCCGGCGACCGCGGCCGCTTCGGCATAGACGACGTCGCCGACCAGCCGCGACTTGCCTTCGCCCTTCTCTGGCGCCGGGATGCGGTTGATGCCGACATCGATAACGGTGGCGCCGGGCTTCACCCAATCACCCTTGATCATTTCTGGACGGCCGACGGCGGCGACCAGGATATCGGCGGTGCGCGCCAGCGCCGGCAGGTCCTTGGTACGGCTATGGGCAATGGTGACGGTGCAGTTGGCGGCGAGCAGCAGATTGGCCATCGGCTTGCCGACGATGTTGGAGCGGCCGACGACGATGGCATTGAGGCCGGAAAGGTCCTTGCCGCGCACGCGCTGGATCAACAGCATCGAGCCGGCGGGCGTGCAGGGCACGAACGCCGTCTCGAGCTCGCCGGTGCCGAGCTTGCCGACATTGATGAAGTGGAAGCCGTCGACATCCTTTTCCGGCGCGATCGTCTGGATGACCTTGCCGGCATCGATATGGCCGGGCAGCGGCAGTTGCACGAGGATGCCGTGGATCGACGGGTCGGCGTTGAGA
>NZ_RZSV01000278.1:0-6476 GCF_004023205.1 Mesorhizobium sp. M1A.F.Ca.IN.020.03.2.1
CTATCAATTCCGCGGCGCCGATGTCGGCGCCTATGTGCAGGGCCGCGACGCCTTTCGCGCCCAGGATCCCGACAGCCTGCTGTCGATATCCACCAATTTCCGTTCCTGCGCTTCGATCCTCGCTTTCGTCAACGAGCGCTTCGAGGCCTTGCTGTCGGCCGACGGCCAACCCGGATTTACGGCCCTCGACCCGTTTCACGACGATCCCGGCGACGGCCTGTGCGTCGCGGCCCTCGACATCGCTGTCGCCGACGAAACCGGCAAGGCTACCGCCGAGCAACAGCGCGACGCCGAAGCCGACGCGGTGGCCGAGCTTTGCGCGCGCTTGATCGGCAGCCAGCCCATCATCGATCGGCGCAGCGGCACGCAACGCCTTTGTCAGCCGGGCGACATCGCCTTGCTGGCGCCAACCGGCGCCGAACTGTGGCGCTATGAGGAGGCGCTGGAGCGTCGCGGAATACCGGTGGCGACACAGGCCGGCAAGGGTCTCTTCCGCCGTCAGGAGGTCCAGGACCTGATCGCGCTGACCCGCGTTCTCGCCGACCGACGCGACACACTGGCGCTCGGCGCGCTGCTGCGCGGCCCGCTGGTCGGCCTCACCGAAGAGGAACTCCTGGACATCGTCTGGACACTGCCGCGTTCCGAGGAGCAGCCCGACCGAATTCCCCGTCTCGATCTTGGCGTCGATGCCGCCACCATCGATTATCCGCTTGCACGGGAGATCATCGAAAAGCTGCAGGCGCTCTACCGCCGAAGCAACAGCACGACGCCGCACGAGCTTCTCTCGCAAGCCGTAGACGTGATGCGGGTTCGTCCCCTTCTTCTCGAGCGTCATCGCGGCCAGGCCGAACGCGCGCTCGCCAATGTCGATCTCTATCTGAGCCTGTCGACCGGCTACGCCGTGCGCGGTCTTCGCGCCTTCGCCGAGGCGATGACCGCAGCCTGGAGCGACGAGGCGCGCGCTGTTGAGGGCCGGCCCGATGCGCAGGAAGAAGCCGTCGCACTCTTTACTATGCACGCGGCCAAGGGCCTCGAATGGCCAATCGTCATCCCCGTCAACACCATGACGGGTGTCATGTCGCCCGACAGCGCGGTGATCGACCGTCAGACCGACACATTCTATTGCCCGGTCCTTGGCATCGCGCCCGATGGTTATGAGGCCGCGCGCAAAACGGAAAAGGACGAGCTGGATCGCGAACGCATCCGGCTCTGGTATGTTGCAGCGACGCGCGCCCGCGAGCTCCTCGTTCTGCCCCGACTTGATACGACGCCCTCAAAATCGGCCTGGATAGGCCTGCTCGATCTGTCGCTCGCCGATCTTCCTGGCCTTGATGTCGCGCATCTGCCGCTCGGCGAGGCGGGCGCCGGCCCCGCCGCGGACAACTCCCAGACGCGCGACATCTTTGCTGCCGAGGCTTCGGCCATCGCCGCGCAGCAGACGCGCCTCGCTTGGCTGGTACCGAGCCGCGACGAGAACGCTTTGGGCGCGGTGCTTCGGGAAGAAGAGGCCGGAATGTGGATGAGCTCGGGCGATGATCAGCCGCGTGAGCTTGAGGCCCCGGTCGCCGTTCAGGGTGGCCGCGAACGCGGGCTGATCCTCCACAAGCTCATGGAGGAGGTCCTGACCGGGGAAACCGATCCAGCATCAGCCGCTCTCACCAAACGTGCCAGCGAGCTCATCCGAGCACTCGGCCGTTCGCCGGTCGCCAATCCGGCAACGGGTCTTTCAGCGGAGGAACTGGCTGGCTGTGTCGTTCGGACCCTGGCTCTGCCCGAGATCACGGCATTGCGGCCGGCGCTTCTGGCCGAGTTTCCCGTCTTCGCCGCTCGCGTGGACCATGGCGAGGAGACGGCCACCGTTGGTATCGCGGACGCGCTGACCCTGACTGCCGAGGGCCGCCCCGGCGTCGTCGTGGACTGGAAGAGCGACGTGAAGCCCGATCCCCAAACGCTCGATCACTATCGCTCGCAGGTCCGCGCCTATCTCGATATGACGGGCGCCGATCGGGGACTGATCGTGCTGATGACGACCGGCGCCATCATCACCGTCTCACCCTCGGCCCAGACGATGGCCGCCTGAAGCGAGGGACGATCGATGGCGTCACGGAACCTCACCGCGCAGGAAAGCAGCTTCTGCTGTCGCCAGCCGAAGTATGGTCTGCCCGCTTCGCCAGTTATCCGGCCGCTTGGCCCGGCGCGGTCCCACGATTCAGCCGCCCGGCGCCGGCCCGCTTCTCAAAGAAAATCTTATCGCAGCCTGCCACTTGCAGCCGCTCGATCTGGTTGGCCAAGTCTTGCGCCTCAGTGACACCGCGCATAGCCACCGGCAAATCCCGCATCCGAATAACTCAACAGCACCCCTCGCCGGGGGCGGTCTGTCCCGCGTCCCGCCTGCGGCGGCGCTATGCTGACGCTCCTTAGGCCGCCCTGCTGAACCGGCCTCGGGTCACGAACCGGCTCCGCAAACCAAATGACACTTGTCCGCTTGGCCGGATATTTCATGTGCTCCGCTTTGTACGCCCTCTTGGTTTGTCGCTGCTTTCGCGGCACCGCTAGGCGGCAGTTGCCAACAGCTAGATTTCCTCGTCCGAGAGTTTAAAGGCTTTAAATATCAGGTCGTCGTTCTTGCGGGCGAGCTCCACTCTCACGCTGCAACGATGCAACGACGCCTGTCGCGGTTGAACCACTCCTCCCACTCCGCTCGTTCTGCAAGCGGGAGATCGGCGTTGAAACACTTCCGAATTAAAGAGCTTCATGTACCATCATACAATGTATCAACTACAGCAATGTTACCAAAACTTAATATGAGTCCTTGGGCGCGGTCACGGAATGCTGCTTCCCTTGTCGGCGAGCCTGTGATGCCAGGCTAGTCTTAGTCTAAGAACTTCCCTTCAGAGTGCCAACGCCTCAATTGAATCGACGCCGAACCATTGTTGAAGCTTGGCCAAAGCTCCAGGCGATATGTCCTGGGTGAATAGCAACGTCAGGCGCCGTTTCGGCCTCGAACAGGCCACGTAAAATAAATTTCGGTTCCTCTCAAAAGCCGCCAGCTTGTTCGCGGGAACCGCCGCGCCCCCAGCCAACTCCAGCATTTCGCCGAAGTTATACTGGGCCCAACCACGACCGAGGACAACCAGAACGTTCTCGAATTCAGCGCCCTTGACGCCATGCTTGGTTTCGAATGGCGAATGTCCGTCGAGATATCTTCGCAGCGCTTTGACCTCCGCATAAGCAACCGGACGAAGCTTTTGCAGCTCGGCGAACGGTCGGGGCATCTCCACCCCACCATCCACGTCGAACGCAGCCAGCGCGTGTTGCAACTCCTCCACCCGATCTGGAAAGCGGGGCCGCTGCGACGCCATTAAGTGGTCGACAACATCGCCAACCGACCCATTGTCCCTAAGCGTCATGAGTATATCGAAAGAGGCGGTCCAAGCGGCCTTGTCCGCTTGGCGCTTCAGCACCGGCACCGTTCCACCCAGCGCCTCGAACATGGCGCCATAGCGCTTTCCAGCATAAGCGTCCGCGGCCGGCTCAAGCACGTCGACCAGGAAGGCGATTAGCCGGTTTTCTTTCTTGAGATAGGAGTCGTTGTACTGAAACGCTTGGGCGAGGTTCGAATAGCCCTGCTCACTCGCAAGGACCCGATGGGTCAGCATGAGGATTTTGGTTTGGTTGGGTGCAAGGTCCCAGCCGTCGGCAACCATCTTGGCTTTCGTGGCTTCGAGAGCCTGGTGCGCTACGTCAGATGGCAGATCACCGCCCCAATGTTGGCCTCCTTGCCGTTGCCCAACCCAGCCGTTTGTATGGAAGATGCGGACCCGACCAAGTTCGGCCGGGTCTTTGACAAACTGCGGCAACTCCGGACGCATCCGGTTGAGACATTCGACAATCGCATTCACCGAGCGAAAGTTCGCTTTCTTGCCGATCGGGGTGACGGCGTCGCCATTAAGCTCGCCACATCCATTGCCATAAATTTTCTGCCAGTGGTCCCCGAAGAACCCGAATAGCGGTGAATTTGGCTGGCCCAGGAAGTGCAGCTTGAGGGCCTCCACCCAGGCTTTATCGGTATCCTGATACTCATCAATCAAGATGATGGGGAAGCGATCAGCCATGATTTTCCGAAACTTCTGATTTTCCATCAGCGAGATGGTGAGCGGAATAACGTCGTCATGGTGAAGCGAAAGCACGTGCTCGCGCACCGCACGGTGGCCCAAACTGTATTCGACACCCCTATCACCTATGCCGCCAGCCTCCAGAAGCTTTTCCTGCCAACTCGGCATTTGCTGCACCAAAGCCTTAAGCTGCTTCTGGAAGCCGCCGATAAGCAGCCAGCAGAAGGCGTGGTTGGTGTTGCAGTAGATTATCGGACGCCTATCGGTTCGAGCTTCGATTTCGTTCTTTGCGACGTTCGTGAAGGTGATGCAGGCGATTTTCTGGCCACGCCGGGAAAAGTCCCGCTCATGCCGCTTCGTCAGGTATTTGAGCGCTTCGACCAGCGAGTAGGTCTTCCCGGCGCCGGCACCAGCCTCAAGGCGAAAACTCCGGCGGGCCTCAATGCACGCGAAGACCTCTTCGAGCGCTATGCGGCTTGCCTCTTCGGCAGGGGATTCGTGATTAGTCAACGGCGTCGCCTCCCGGAGCAGGCCCCGCCGGCGCCGCCGCGGCCGCAGCGGCCACGATCGCCAGTGCCGGATCGACGGGAGGCACGTAGTCGACTGCCAGCCAGCGAATGCCGTCAGCGAGATATTTTGGCGTCACCCAGCCTGTGATTTCGATGGCGTATTTCAACGCGAATTCCGATTTCTTCTGCACTGCGGCTAGATCGCGTGCAGCCGTTTCCTGCTGTTGCAGCGTCCCCGCTGTCAGGCCGAAAAGGTCTTGGTTGGCTAAAATGAAGGCATCTTCAAAGGTTCGCCCGCAAGGACCGCCGGCGACCTCCGGGACTTGATAGGCAATGCGCCCGCGACCGTTGGTTCTATCGTCGTCGGATTTTGCCATCACGCCGGCCAAGGTATGCGGATCGTCGGCACTGAACCACGCCTTCACGCACGCATTGCTGGATGCGGTGCCGAGATGGACGACACATGCAGCGCCGCCTGGGGCTACGACGGAATCCAAATCCGTGATGATCAGATAGTGGAGTTCGAGAAAATTGAGCAGATCGAAGAACAGATGCGCGTAGGCCCCGCCCACCTCCATGATGGTGAGATATTGGCTTGAGAGCTTAACCGCAGGCTCCAAGGCCTCCATTTTCCCGATGATGACCGGCAGTATGAGCCGTTCGCTGAGGCCTTCGACGAGAATGGCCTTGTCGGCGAAAAACAGATCGCAGCGAGTGAGAGTGAGATATTGGTGCAGAAACTGCCTGTCAGGCGCCGGCGTGCCGGCCAGCCCCTCGCGCAGATCTTTGATCTTAGTCTGTCGAATACCGGCATCGGCGCCCGGCACGTCGGCGCCGAGAAAATACCGGATACTCTCGAATCCTGCCGCGTTGGCGATGTGCGACGAGTGGGTGGATACCACAAACTGGACGGGCCAAGGGATAACACCCTCACCTGCGCCCGCCAGGTGAGCGGCGATTTTGCCCAATTGTTTTATAAAGACCTCCTGCATCTGAGGATGCAAATGGGCTTCAGGCTCCTCGATAAAGACGAGGTGAACGCCTGGCGTCTTCGGCTCGGCCTTAAACGCTTTGTGGAATTCCACGATCCTGAGCAAAATGAAAATCAGATTGCGTACCCCAAGTCCGTTGTAGGACTCGCGCAGTGTCACCCCGCCATACCCGGCGTATCGAACTTTTGTGAAGTTCGACAATAGCTTGCGGATATCAAGGATCGTCTCTGTCTGGAGCTCCTGGCCGCCCAATCCGGGGTAGCCGAAGCTGGTCAAGGTCGGCATTAGGTTCTGCAACTGGTGTCCGAAATTGCCGTCAATCTGGGTCTGAATGCCTTGCACAACGGTGGCAAGGGCTTCTGCAATAATCCTGTCGGCAGCGTCCGCGGTTGGGGAGGACGCCGTGACGAAGAGGCCTTCAAGAATCTTGGCGAGAACGTCCGTTTCTCGCGATGTCACATCATCCAAACCCCGTTGCGCGTTGATGAAACCGGTCCTGACCAGGCTACGGAGAGCCGAGGGCTGCAACTGGCGGAAGTTTGTCGGGTCGTTCGGATCTTCCGCCCGGATCCTGAGTGCGAAATTGCCGGGAATCCTTTCGCGCAGCCCAACAAGGAACGCCTTGCGGGATGCATCGTCCAGCGACCCATCAGGGAGCCCGTCAAAAAGGGCGCCTATTCCGCCGCCCTTCAGCTCGTAGCGAAGCACGATCAAAGCCTCGCTTTCGGCGGGATCGAGATCCACAACGAACGGCGCCAGCGGACCAAGTTCCAGGGCGTTGGGATCATACGTACAATGCAGACGCAATTCGATGGCTGGGAGGAGTGCGCGGACGTTGTCTTCTTGCTGGCCGGCAAGAT
>NZ_RZSV01000279.1:0-6462 GCF_004023205.1 Mesorhizobium sp. M1A.F.Ca.IN.020.03.2.1
GCGACAGGCCGGTCGCCACCTGGTTGGTCGCCAGGGAAAGCGTCATAACGGCGAAGAGCAGCGAAAACAGCGCGCCGACGACGATTGCGGCAAGCAGCCCGATCCAGGGAGATCCGGTGAGATAGCCCGCGCCAAAGCCGCCGACGGCGCCCATGATCATCATGCCCTCGACGCCGAGGTTGAGCACGCCGGAGCGTTCCACCACCAGCTCGCCGATCGCCGCGATCAAGAGCGGCGTCGCCGCGGTCGCGATGGTCAAAAGGATGTTGACTGTGATGTCCATCAGCGTGCCTCCTCCAGCTTGGGCGCGGCCTCGAGTCGTGGCGCGGCAAAGCCGATCAGACGAATGCGATAATGAATGAGCGTGTCGCAGCCGAGCACGAAGAACAAAAGCATGCCCTGGAACACGCGCGCCACCTTGTCGGAGATGCCGAGCGCGCTCTGCACCGCCTCTCCGCCGAGATAGGTCAGCGCCAGCACCAGGCCTGCCGCGACGATGCCGAGCGGATTGAGCCGCCCGAGGAAGGCGACGATGATGGCGGTGAAGCCATAGCCGGGCGAGATCACCGGCTGTAGCTGGCCGATGGCGCCTGAGACTTCCGAGATGCCGGCAAGGCCAGCCAATGCACCGGACAGCAGGAAAGTAAAGAAGACCATCTTGCTGAGGCCGAAGCCGGCGAAGCGCCCTGCCCTCGGGCTCGAGCCCAGCACGCGGACCTCGAAACCTTTCAGCATGCGGCTCATCATCAGCCAGACCGTGACAGCGGCGACCAGCGCGAAGACGAAGCCCCAATTGGCGCGGCCGGCATCCGGCATCAATTCCGGCAGGACGGCCGAGTCGCCGAACTGGATGGTCTGCGGGAAGCCGTGGCCCTGCGGGTCGCGCCACGGTCCGCGCACCAGCCAGTCGAGGAAAAGCTGCGCCACATAGACCAGCATCAGGCTGGTCAGGATCTCGTTGGTGCTGAAGCGGGTTTTCAGCAGCGCCGGGATGGCCGCATAAAGGGCGCCGCCGACCATGCCGAGCAAGAGCATCAGCGGCAGCACCAGCGGACCTTCGAATTCGGGGAACAGCACCGGGATGATCGAGCCGAAGATGCCGCCCAGAATGAACTGACCTTCGGCGCCGATGTTCCAGATGTTGGCCTTGTAGCAAACCGACAGGCCGACGGCGATCAGGATCAGCGGCGCCGCCTTGATGGCCAGTTCATGCAGTTGCCAGACCTCGCTGATCGGCTGAACAAAGTAGACATTGAACGCATTGAGCGGATTGACGCCGAGCAACGCGAACATGATGGCGCCGGCAATCATCGTCAGCGCGAAGGCGATGAAGGGCGAGAGCACCGAAAACAGCGCCGAGCGCTGCGGGCGTTTGACCAGTTCGAGGCGCATCATGCCGTCTCCATGCTGTGTTCGGCGTGGCCGGGCTCGGCGCCGCCCATCAACAGGCCAATCCTCTCGAAGGTGGCTTCGGCGATCGGCAGCGGCGCGGACAATTCGCCGTTGTGCATGACCGCGATCGCGTCCGACAGCTCGAACAATTCGTCGAGGTCCTGGCTGATGACCAGAACCGCCGAGCCGCTGCGGGCAAGCTCGATCAGCGCCTGGCGGATATGGGCGGCGGCACCGGCGTCGACGCCCCAGGTCGGCTGGTTGACGACCATCACGCTCGGCTTGCGGTCGAGCTCGCGGCCGACGATGAACTTCTGCAGATTGCCGCCGGACAGCGCCGCGGCCTCCGGATCGGGAGCGCTCTTGCGCACGTCCATCGCGGCAATGATGCGCTGGGCGGCGCTGTAGACGGAAGCGTTCCTGACCATGCCGCCGGAGCCGACGAAGGACTTGCCGTCGGTGGCATGGCGCGACAGCAAAAGGTTCTCCGAAAGCTTCATCCGCGGCGCCGCGCCGTGACCGAGCCGTTCCTCCGGCACGAAGGCGGCGCCCATCAGCCGCCGGCCGGTGATCGACACGCCGCCCGCATCCTTGCCGCGGATGCGCACGGAACTGGGAACCTGCTGTAGCACCTCACCGGAGACGGATTCGAAAAACTCGCCCTGGCCGTTGCCGGCGACACCGGCGATGCCGATCACCTCGCCGGCACGTACCGAAAGATTGATGTTCTTGAGCGGAATGGCGAACGGCGTCGCCGGCTTGCGGGTAAGCCCGCGGATCTCCAGCAATGCCGGCGCGGTCTCGATGCCCTTGGCCGGCGCGCGCACCACTGCCTTGACCTCCTTGCCGCCCATCATGCGGGCTAGCGACGCGGCCGTCTCCTGGCGCGGGTTGCAGTGGCCGACGACCTTGCCGTGGCGCAGCACCGTGGCGCGATCGCAGATGCGTTTGACCTCTTCCAGCCGGTGCGAGATGTAAAGGATCGACTTGCCTTCAGCGCGAAGCCGCTCCAGCGTTTCGAACAGCTTGTCGGCTTCCTGAGGCGTCAGCACCGAAGTCGGCTCGTCGAGGATGATGAGTTGGGGCGTCTGTAAGAGGCAACGGATGATCTCGATGCGCTGGCGCTCGCCGACGGAAAGATCGCCGACCAGCGATTCCGGATCGAGCGGCAGGCCGTAGCTGTAGGAGAGCGCCCGCGCCTTCGCGGCAATCGCGCTGATCGGCGAGCCGTCGTTCAGCGAAAGCGCGATGTTCTCGGCCGCCGTCAGCGCCTCGAAAAGCGAGAAATGCTGGAACACCATGCCGATGCCAAGCTTCTTGGCGAGGCCGGGGCTGGTGATCCTGACGGCTTGGCCGTTCCAGGAAATTTCACCCGAATTCGGTTCCAGCGAGCCGAACAGCATCTTCACCAGCGTCGACTTGCCGGCGCCGTTCTCGCCGAGCAGGGCGTGAATCTCGCCCTTCGCGATGTTGAGGTCGATATGGTTGCACGCCGTCAGCGTGCCGAAAATCTTCGTAAGGCCACGAACCTCCAGCAGGTTCGCCCTGTCATGATTTGCACTCACAGTGCCTCCCATCCAGTTACCCGGATATGTTCTGTGTTCCCGCTGGTATCGTATGCGCGGCCGACTTCGGTCGGAAAGCGGCACGCAACTTGAAAGAGCTTCAAGAATTCCAGCGGAAACTCAAGGGGTAAGATAGGCCTGTTCAGGGCAAGAGCGAAACCAGTAAGCTTGTCGGGGAAACCACTGCCTTGAGGCGCGGCAAGGCGCTGAAAAACAAGGCAGCCGGCTTAGGGGATGAGGATGGTTGTGCCCGTCGTCTTGCGGCCCTCGAGATCGGACTGCGCTTGTGCCGCGTCCTTCAGCGCGTAGCGCTGGTTGATCTTGATCTCGACGGCGCCGCTCAGCACTACCTCGAACAGCGCTTGCGCCGAGGCCACAAGGTCCTCGCGTTTGGCGTTGTAGACGAAGATTGTCGGGCGGGTCGCATAGAGCGAGCCTTTCTGCGCCAGAAGCGACATCGGGAAAGGCGGGATCGGCCCGGACGACTGGCCGAAGCTGACAAACATGCCAAGCGGCCTCAGGCAGTCGAGCGAAGCGGGAAAAGTGTCGTTGCCGACGGAATCATAGACGACGTCGCACTTTTTGCCGCCGGTGATGGCAGCGACGCCGGCGACGAAATCCTGCTCCTTGTAATTGATGACATGGTCGAAGCCATGTGCCTTGGCGAGCTCGACCTTGTCGACGGAGCTCGCCGTGCCGATCACCGTCGCGCCGAGATGCTTTGCCCATTGGCCCAGGATCAGGCCGACACCGCCGGCCGCGGCATGGTAGAGGATCGTGTCGCCCGCCTTCACCTTAAAGGTGCGGCGCAGCAGATATTCGGCCGTCATGCCTTTCAGCATCATGGCCGCCGCCTGCTCGTCGCTGATGCCGTTCGGCACCTTTACCACGCGGTCGGCGGCGATCACGCGTTCTTCCGAATAGGCGCCGACATTGACTGCATAGGCGATGCGATCGCCGGGCTGCAGCCAGTCGACGCCGGCGCCAACGGCCAGCACCACGCCCGCCGCCTCGCCGCCCGGGACCAGCGGAAAGCCGCCGGGCGGCGCGTAGAGGCCCGAGCGATGGTAGATGTCGATGAAGTTGAGTCCGATCGCGGTATGCCTGATCAGAATCTGCCCGGCGCCTGGCTGGCCGGGATCTGAATCCTCATAGGTCAGGACCTCGGGGCCGCCATGGGCGTGAATGCGGATCGCTTTGGACATTGCTCAACTTTCTCGGAAAAGGACGGAAGGTGGATATCGAGTCAGGATTTCCTGGCGCCAAGATTGGGGAACATCTGCATGATGCCCCCGATGCAGGCGAGATAGAGCCCGGTAACCGTAATGCCGGCCTTGGTGAAGATGCTGACCTGCTCGCTCAGAACCCCGATCTTGTCATAGAACGAGGCAAGTGCGGCCTGTGCCAATGCAAGCGCGCCGAAGGCGCACCATAACAGCGTCATGCCGAGATTGATCGGCCTGAGCCGCACCACCCGTACCGGATGGATGAAGTTGATCGGCAGGAAGGTGAGAATACCGGCGACCACGACCACGGCGAAGGAAACCCACTGCCCCGGCTCGATGACAAAGAGCGTGAACACCACCATGTTCCAGACGACCGGGAACCCCTTGAAGAAGTTCTCCTTCGTCTTCATGCCGGTGTCGGCGTAGTAGATCGCGCTGGAGACGACGATGATCGCCGCCGACAGGAACGACAGGTTCTCGCCCATCAAGCCGCGCTGGTAGAGCGCGAAGGCCGGAATAAGCACGTAGGTCACGTAGTCGATGATGTTGTCGAGGAGCTCGCCCGACCATGTCGGCAGGATCTCCTTGACTTCGAGCTTCCTGGCGATCGGGCCGTCGATGCCGTCGACGAAGAGCGCCAGCCCGAGCCACCAGAACATTGCCGTCCAACGTCCCTCGCTCGCCGCCACCAGCGACAGGAAGGCGAGGAACGAGCCGGACGCAGTCAGCAGGTGCACGGAAAAAGCCCGCGCCTGCGGCCACGTCACTTTCTTCTTCGGCCGCGGAATCCGCTCCGCGATTTTCTTGGCCGCATTCCGGGCCGCTGTGTTCTTGCTCACGGGCCTCGCCAATCCAGCTTGCATATCTCGGCCGAACGGCCGGCGAAATTCCAATTGCGGCCGAAGGCGCGCATCTTGCTCTTGTCCGACTTCGCCACGATGATTTCCGGTGCGATCCAGTATTCGGAATTGGTAATGACGGTGTCTTTGTCGCGGTCCTTGCCGGGTATCGGCGTCACCGCGCCGTCGATAATCCGCGGTATCTGGAAAACGCGCGTCCTATCACGCGTCTCATAGGTGATCGGCACCTGTTCCACGCCAAGGAAGTTTCCAACAAGAATCGACAGTAGCGAAGTGGTCCCGCCCGCCTTGCCGGTGAAGATTTTTGTCAGGGCCTTCACGGCATAGATGGAGGCGCGCTTGTCGATGAACAGGCCGGCGCTCCAGTTGCCGCGGCTCATATAGCCCGGGATTTCCATGACCAGACCAAGATTAAGGCCGGAAAGATCGACCTCGCCGAAATGGCCGGCGTCGATGCGGAACCCGGCCCACGTCTGGCAATAGCCTTCGGTCGGCGGATGGCTGCCGAGCGACAGAACGCAGGGGCAGAAAACCGTGCAATTGCAGGAGAGTACCAGCTCTCCCTTCATCGCCCAGCTCTGATCGGCCATCGAAATCTCCCTCACGCGGAAACTAATAGCAGGGCGGCGGCCCACACAAGCAGTATCGCACCGGAAACCTGGCCGGCCACCCTGCCCGCGGTCTGTTTTTCGATCAGAGCGAACAGGCTGATCAGCGCCATCCAGAAGATGTTCATCGCGCCCACGGCGAACATGACCAGCATCAGCGCCCAGCAACAGCCGAGACACCAGACGCCCTGCTCCACCCCCATGCGAAAGACACGCCCCGGCTTCGCGCTCCAGTTGGCGAACAGGATCGAGAACGGGTTGCGGCACCTCTTGAGGCACGCCTGCTTCAAGCCGCTGAACTGATAGAGGCCGGCAATCGCCAAGGCGGCGGCCCCGGCAACCCCGACGACAGGATCGAGCACCTGTCCCGCGGCGACAAAGCCATAGATTATGAGGGTCAGCGCGGCGAACGCCACTGAGGCGGCAAGCCAAGTCGCGAGAAATCCCATCACCAGAACCAGCGGATGGGCGACGGGCTCTCCCTTGATCCGAGCGGTATCGGCAATCTCGCAATAGGTGCGGATCATCGGCGCCGCCGAGGGCAGCATCGTCGCCACCGCCATTACGAACCACATCAGGACGAGCGCCGACGCCGCCAACGAGCCTGAAAGCGGCGCCGGCGCAAGGCACAAAGCGAAGAACCGGTCGAGGAAATCCGGCAGCGGCAATGGCGGCAGGTTCTTCAGCAGCGCATCGCCCGGAGCGCCGCCGGCAACGCGGCTTTCGGCGCCGCGAATAGCCATGGCAGCGAGGATCCACCAGGCAAGCACGACGCCCGCACCGATAGTGAGCATCACGGCAAGGCGGGGGC